>JAEOUG010000041.1 GCA_016839445.1 Candidatus Thorarchaeota archaeon | reverse complement strand
TCATGAGTAACCCTCTGCAAGCCGAATCCCTGAGCATCTCAGACAAACTGAGAGCAATGCTGGAGGTAGTCATGTCCCGTTTCACTGAGGCTATCGAGTCCTTTGAAGACCTAGATCAGGAACGAGCAGAGAGCACAGCCGAAGGACCCGATGAATCAGAAGGCCTCCATCGTGCTATCGAGGAGTCAGTCTTCAGAGCTACATCCCAGTACAGCCCCAAAGACACGGATCTCCGCAGGTTAATGGCCTACCTCTACACTTCAATCAGCCTCAGGCGCGTCTCGCGATACGCGAGGAAGATCTCCGAGACTGTGGCCCTCTGTGATGGGCTTGACCACTTCAAGGAGCTCGAGTCCATTCCCTACCTCTCAGACATCGCCCGGGCCGCCCTTGAGACTAGCCTTCGGGCAGTGCTGGATTCCGACCTCTCTGAGATTGACCAACTTGAGAAACTTGAGGCTCAGAGTGATCACGAGCTATCAGACATGTTTGAAGAAATCTCAGACTACTTACGCCAGCGGAAGGACATAGGGACCCTTGCCATGTGCTACATGATAGTCGGACGCTACTGCGAACGTGCAGCTGATGAGGCTATTTCAATCGCAGAGGCTGCGGTGTACCTTGTAGAGGGTCAGCATAGGAAACTTGGGCAGGCCTACAAGGGCGTGGATGAAGAGGAACTCATCTAGTCTCTTCTTGAACGAATGAGCTTGACCATCTCTTCAAAGGCCTTGTCAACGTTCTGGTTCTCGGTGGCACTAGTGGGAACGAGAATCAGTCCTCGCGCCTCAACGAGGGCCTTGACCTGGTCATCAGTGATTGCAGAGTCGAGATCTATCTTGTTCTCAACAGCCACCACAACAGCATCCTTGCTTCCAGTCTTCAGGGCGCCTAGCCAGCTGTCCATATTCGCCAGCGTGTCCGGCCGGGTCCGGTCAAAGACAAAGAAGGCACCTGTTGAGTTGGCGCAGTATTGCTCTCTCAGCTGTGCGAAGGATTCCTGGCCCCCAAGGTCCCAAATCACTAGCTTGTGCAGGGCACTCCTGTGTTCGACGTTCTTCACGTGAAGAACAGCACCAATAGTCCTCCCCAAATCTGGCTCGAGACTATCATACACGAACCGCTGAACTAGTGAAGTCTTTCCCACGCCAGTGTCCCCGAGAAAGACGATCTTGTAAACGAAGTCCGGGTCCAAACCGGGCATTTCGAGATCTCCTTGGCCCTCACTCACATACCAGAGGCGGCAGACTTCCTTTCGCGCGCACGCTTAAGAATCTCTCCAGTCACCTCTCGGAAGGCCTCTTCTACGTTTACATCCTCTTTTGCGCTCGTCTTAAGGATGGGTGTATTATACTTGGAGATCACAGCCTGCCGCTCGTCCTCTTCGAGGCCGCTCTCAAGGTCGGTCTTATTCTCGAGGATGACAAGCGGAATCTCTCCGGTCACCGCGTAGAGGGCATTGATCCAGTCATCAATGCGCCTGATGGTCTCAGTCCTAGTCGTGTCGAATACGAAGAAGGCTCCAGAGGCGTTCTGATAATAGGCGCGCCTCAGCTGGGCGAAGTTGTCTTGTCCCGCTATATCCCATATCACAAGCTTGACGCGTGTTTCTTTGACGTCGACGATCTTGACATGGATGTCAGTACCTATAGTAGCGAGATAGTCCCCCTCGAAGCTGTCGTAGACATAGCGACCTACTAAGCTGGTCTTCCCCACTGCTCCTTCTCCCAGGAAGACGATTTTGAAGAGATAGGCCACGTTGTCTTGCAGGATGACTACACTCCACACCAAAGCCTTGCTGGGGATTGTGGGCCTCAGCGTCTAATAACAGTATCGTCGAGTTACGCCACGCACCTCCGGCGTTCCGAGCCAAAACACACCAAAAGCCACAAAAGCAGAGAGAGGAGGACCCTTCTAAAAGGGGAACCAAGATGGAGATAGGAACCTATGCCAGAACCACCGAGCAGGTCAAACAGGCAGTTCAGCACAAACCTGACTTCGTTGAGCTGAGGCTAGACCTTGGCCATGATCTTGACCTCAAGGAGGCCTGTGGCATTCTGAGTTCTGCAGGGGTATCGTGTACCATCCATCTGCCAAGCAACCCGGATTGGAAGCCCTACGAGCTGAGCCAGGGAATCGCTCCATACATCGACCTGGCCAGATTGATTGATGCCCGGCTGGTTACCTTTCATACCACACTGTCAACTCTGTTCTACGACGATGAGGACATTGACACATTCCTGCAGTCGCTACCTGTCGCATATGATGCCGCGAGAGAAGCAGGTGTTCCTATTGCTGTTGAGACCCTCGGCCTCTACTACACAGAGCTGAGCCTGCTCTTCGAGAGGTTTCCGCAGATGCGTCTTGTCCTAGACATAGGCCATGGTGAGATCCTTGCGACTCGCAACAGGTCTCTTGCTCACATCGAGACCTTCGGTGACTTCATCGAGATGGTGAACGTCCATGACAACAATGGAAGTAGGATGATCCAGGAGGTACTTGACCTCAAAAAGAAGAGAGATGTTTCTCGGGGTGAGATGAGGGAGCTGGCACTTCGATATGATTCTCACTCACGGATCGGCGAGGGGTCCATTGACTTTGAGAAGATATTCGCACTACTCAAGTCCGTATCCTATGACAAACGCTTCCTCATGATTGGTGGACAGCCAGAGGACTTCGAAGGGGAGCGGTCGTCGTTCATGGAGAGATGGCTGGCAGCCTAGGTTCACTTCAAACTCTTGCGCAGCTTCTCCGCCTCAGCTATGCCCTTCTTGTCGCCAGCTTTCTCGTATAGAGCCGTGGCAACGTCGACTATGCGTTTGGCATCATCATTCTGTCCCTGCACCACAAAGAAACGAGCCTGCTTCAGCCGCGCATCCCCCATGGCGCTATACACCTCTGGAGGATACTCAAACATGTCGATGTTCAATATCCCGCCGCAGGACGGACACGCAATCACAAGATCCAAGCTATCTTCGTCAACATCAGCAGCTGCTGCCTGTGGAGGAGGAGTACTTGCCGGGGCAGGCTTAGCCACTGCTTCCTCTTCGTACTTGGAGGACGTGAACTCTGCTGAGAGCTCCGGCGTAACTTCTGCTTCCACTGTGGTGGCCTCTAGAACAGGCGGCGCCTCGGGTGGCGGCTTTTCCTGTTCAACGAATCCGGACTTCGAGCCGAGTATCTGTTTCTCAATCTGGGACTGAGACGGCGCAGCAGGCCTCATCAGTTCTTGTGCCTCAGGAGGGACTGGTTCACTCCCAGCCATCATCGTGGGTTGAGGAACCTCTTCACTCCCGTCCATCATTCCCGGGCCTTCCAGCAACTCCTTCACCTCGCTGGCTCGAAGCATCCTTGTTTCAATGACCCCAGTGCCCTCTTCATCAATACCAACAGTCTCAGCTCTGGCGAAGGCCTCCTTCGCCTTCTCGAACTCAGATTTCCCCCTGGCTGATCCCCCGGCCATTCTTACTCTGTCACGAGCTACCTCACTGGGTTTGACCCACTGATCGTTCGCTGCTGGTGTAGCCGAGTCGGGTGGTGGTGCTTGTTCAGACCCAACGATAGCCTTACTCTTCTCCGAGGTCTGTGCCGGGGGCAGGGGCGCCCTGGCAGGTTCTGGCTTGGGAGCTTTGATGAGGCTGGCTCCACATCGGATACAGAACTTCCTCGTTGGCTGGTTAGTCTTGCCGCACTTCTCGCATTTACGCACCACTCGCACCTCAGCATTCTCACTAGTGTGAAAATCGCCACATTAAGGTTTGCAGAACAGACTTCTTGTCCCTCTAATGGCGGTTAACATGGTTACCTAGCAACACCTCGCCTCTCAATCCTTTGATGAGGACCTCCGCGACGCGACACACACAACAGACCCGACAACAAGAGTCGCTCCCACTCCTGCGATGAAGGGTATCGTTGAGGTCCAAATGTTCGGGCCAATGGACCCCCCAGAAGTGTCCGGAGCAACGGTCACGACGAAATTCCCTGTGAGGACATTCCCGTGCGTGTCCGTCACATGCACAGTGACTCCATGGGTTCCAGGAGCCAGCGAAACGAGACTTCTGATGCGTCCCTGGTAATCAACACTGAATCGTGCCGTGTCTTCCACTTCCCAGGAGGCTATTCCAGAGAGGTCTGTGGCATTGAGGTCGTAGACAAGATAGTCCCCATAGTGCAGGTCCTGGTCTTCGGGGGTTTCGACCCACTCAGGAGCGGTCGTGTCTTCGACTGTGACAGTGATGACTGCAGTGAGAGCGTTGCTGTAGATGTCATCAACGGTGACCTCTAAGACATATTCTCCGACCTGAGGTATCTGATCACTGGTGATAACGCCTCCATCGTCTATGTCGAAGCCGGCCGGTCCTTCAATAATCCACTCATCCAAGGGCGACAGGTCCTCTGCCCCGAGTTCGTAGTAGAACATCTCACCGAACTCAATCGTCTGATTCTCTGGTTGCTCGCGCCATGTAGGCGCCGTGAAATCGTCAACATACACCCAGAAGTTGAGTTCGGCCTCGTAGCCTGCCGTGTTGTTCACATGGACCCAGACCTCATACATGCCAACGGAAGGTGCCACAGGGCTGTAGATTGTACCTCCCACAATCTGGAATACCGATGTATCGTCAAGCCACCAATGATCAAGTGGCGCTGTGGACTCAGCGGTCACGTCCGTGACGAAGTATTCTCCAAACTCGATGAACTGGTCTGAGAAGCTTGAAGTAATACGTGGAGGTCCCGGCACCAGAAGCAGCCATCCATCAAAGCCTCCGGCCCCATAGCTGTTAGTGCACCCGGCAAGCACGAACTCATCGGGTCGTGGTTGGGCAATGCCGTAGGAGTAGTCTACGTTGGCTCCACCATATGGATAGCTCCATACCTGAGTCCCGTCGTACTCCACGCGTATGAGACGGGTCTGATCCGCTCCAGAGAGGAAGCCTGTTATGCACGCTATTGCGTAGCCACCTCTGAACGATTCTACAACAGCTGTCGCGAAGTCCTGCCCTGCTCCAGGGTAGGTGTCCTCTCCAAGCTCGTGTCCAGTGGAATCCGTCCGTACGAGGTACACGTCTCCTGCAGGGTCGCCGAAGCTCTCGCTCATTCCCACCATTGCGAAACCACCCCATGCGTTCTCCACCATGCCGTAGGGAACGTCATCCGCTGTGTCACCGTAGGTTCGATTCCAGAGAACATTCCCACTGACATCTAGCCGCAGGAGATAGAAGTCTGCGTCTCCTGCCCCGAACGTTCTCGTGCTTGACAGGATGGCGTATCCACCTGATGAGGACTCGACAACCTCTTGTCCCTGTTCGTCTAGATGGCCTCCATATGCTCTTGTCCAGACCGGACTCCCATTACTCGTCAGGCATACGGCAAGAGCGTCGTAGTTGCCTGCACCCCATGTGTTCGTAGAACCTACAGCGATTATGTTTCCGTTGTCAGCTTCTATGACATCGTAGAGGATGTCTGAGAATCCCGTTCCGCCGAGCTCGTAAGTCCACAGCAACTCGCCCGTGTCGTCAATTCTGCACACCATGGCATCAGGATTCGCTGCAGTCTCATAGCTGCCGCATATCACGAAATCGCCATTTGCACACTCTGTGATACCCTGACCCCGGTCATTCAGACTCCCTATTGAGAATGCCGTCGTCCATAGAGCGTCTCCGTTCTCATTCGTTCTGACGACCCACACATCCTGGTCGGCCATGGTGAGACTGGTCGTATATCCTACCAGAGCATAACCTCCATCGCTGCAATGGACAATATCATAGAACCTGTCGTTGTCAAAGGCACCATAGGTTCTGTTCCAGAGTGCCGAATAGTCGACCTCAGATAGAACATGAGGTGCGCTCTGATATTCAATGGTGGGGTCCAGATCTGCACTTCCAGTGGCTCCGATCGTGCCGGAAAAAGACACAAGTGAAAGCGCAATCACCGCCAACAAGGGTAGTGCTATCAGAGCCCTTCGGACCGCTTTAGTATCCCGACTGAAATCCAATCAACATCCATCCCTATTCCTAATACGTGGATAATCGGTTCTGTCACAGGGATCTACGCTATCATATCTAGTAGGGCACCTTTGGCGTTCTAGAAGTTCCTTACACCACGCTAGCGACCTCATTCGTGCTTGTTGTGAAAAACCTTGTCTCAGGAGTCGCACTCCTTATGCTACATGATCCGGGCGGCTATTCCTGATGCTCTATGGTAACACTCCACGACACTATCGCCTGTCTGCAACAGCGTGCATATTGGATCACCCCTTCTGACACACACCCCGTCCAAGGTCCTGTCCACGGCGCCCGGAAATCCAGTGAGCCCAGAAACCTCCTGGTCTCTTCGAGCATACACAATCAGCTTGACGGCTGCTCCTAGTTTGCACCTCTTATCTGGCAGACTGCCGTTGTGGGCCTCAAAGTGAAGGGATGTAACGGAGGGGCAGCCAGCAGTCTCTAGCAGCTCCAGAGACCCTTGTATTCGGGGATTGACCTCCATCAGGACTGGCTCCCCAGAGGGTGTTACGACGAAGTCGAAGCCGTTGGAGCCTCTGAGTCCCAGTTCCGTACACAGGGAGGCAGAAGCTTCTTCAATTCTCAGTATGGACGATTTGGACAGGTGGACTGGGATGTAGTTGCCGCAGTAGGCGAAACTGCAGTTCTGGCCTGCCAAAGGCATGCCGATGAGTTGTCCCTGAACTGAGAGAACACTTGATTCCTTTCCTGTTCCTAGAACACTACAAGAAACATCCAGGCCCCTCACGTACTCCTGAACAAAGTACCCTGAGGGGTCATTGCATGTTTCCATGCGTTTCTCCAGGGCCATTCTGTTCCTGATTAGGCGTATACCCGCACCCCCTCCTGAAGTGGAGGGTCGAAACACAAGAGGGAATTCCATCTTGCGCCTCTCCGTGAGATACTCCTCTGCCGGTAGAGTCAGGGGAAATCGAATCCCTATCTGCGTAAGGTAACTCTCGATTAGCTTGCGGTCTCTGGCCCGCCGAATTGCGTCGATATTGTTTCCCACTAGTGAAGTGTGTTCGCACAGGGTTTGCAGTGGTTCCGGATGGTCATCGAAGCCGCTTCCAAACATGATATAGTCGAGATGTCGATCTGGTGAAATGAGGTCCAAGAGATTCCCGACAAGGGCTTCGTGAAGCGGCTTCTCGATTGGTTGCCTTTGCCGCTCGTGTGGCTTAGGCGATAAAACAGATGTCCACTCTTCAGAACATGCGACGAGGTCTTCGTCGCCCCAGTAATCCGAAACGTAGACTGTTGCGCCGGCCTTCTTGAGACTGCATGCGATAGGCCGAGCGTTGAAGCCAACGACGCCTACTGCCTTTCCGCGAAGTGAAATCGCTTGGACACCTCTCGGAGAAGAGAAAGTCGATGTGCTGATAAGGGCTTTTGGAGCCCTCATGAACCAGGAGCTCTCTGCCTTGTTCGAAAGAGAAGTCAGGCAAGCATATCCGATCTCATGGATAACCGAGAGCTCGATCATTCTGAAGCATCTTCGCACACTTAGCGACACGAACTCCGAGATTCTCCTAGCAGACTTCGCCTCGGGAGAGCACGACAGAGTCCCGTCATTCTTTCTCCGTCTATTGCGAGGCGCTATGAATCCGAAGCCTCAAGGACGATGGATTGTGTATTGCATCGACCTGCATGCGCTGCGACTTGATAGCCTTCTGGGAAGTCTGGAGGAAGAGCGCCTACTGGCCGATGTCAGAGTGGTCCAGGCCAGCCTAGACTCGATGAGTAGGAGTGCAGCATTCAGACCAGGCATGACAGACTTTCTTCATGAGAACACCGGACTGCAGACTTCATTCGATCGTACTCTCATGACACATGGAGCCATTCCATCTGAGTCATTCCACGTTGGGATTCTCAACAACGATATCGTCGGATACCTTCACGAGTACTATGGGAAGAGTGGGGATGCACATCGAGCCTTGCAGGGCATCTACGACTCTATGAAGACGGAAGGGATAGTAGTAGTAACTATGCCAAGCATGTTGTACAGAGTTGACAATGTGCAACTTCTCGAAGCGGTTGGCTTCCACTTCATCCAAGGAGTCGACGTAGAGACCGAATCAGGTCATGTAGACACCTATCATCACAAGCCCGATCAGAATCAACTGAGTCGGACTGGGCACTACTCATTCCTAGTGCTCAGAAAATGAAAAACAAGGAAGAGAACCCCTCCAATAGGAGGGGTCTCTATTCTTACTCTTTCGGCTTCTTGCGGTTCAGAATCAGAACAACGACCACGGCCACAACTGCGATGCCTGCTCCAACTGCAATCAACAGCGGAACGGGAAGTCCTGCAGACGGGGCTGCAGTAACATTCACCAGGACATAATCAGTCGTTCCAGCATAGAACTGATTCCTCACGTGGAGACTCATCTCGTAGACGCCTGGATCAAGAGACGAGAGGTCACTGCTGAACAGGGAGCTGGAGGACTGACCGAGTGAATCATCTGTTCCGTTAATGGAATAGACGAAGTAGTACTCCTCGAGTGCATTAATCGTCCAGTTCAGGAACACAGAGTCGCCCACCTGCATCTGAATGTCTGCAGGATGATTGACTATCGGTCTCATGATGAAAGCAATCTCGTTCTCCCACAACTCGAAGTTGTCTGGATATGTCGAGTCATCCAAGTCTCCTGTGAACTCGTCGATGAGATAACCGTTGTATAGTGTTCTGCCAGAACTCCCAAGGACAATGCTTGCATCGCCAATTGTGGGAGTGGATGTCCAGCCTGCCAAAGCCATGCCGCTTGTCACTGTGAGCCTGTCACCTTCGTCCCCGTAGTCAGTGTACGGCGTGAAGTTCGCTGCGCCATAGTCATTTGGCACGTTGAAGATACTGTGGGCAGAATTCCAGATGTAGAGAGGTGCCGAGTTCAGACCTTCACCATTGAACTCGAAACCAAGAGTCGCCCAGAGCGTGCTGTCTGAGTGAGAGTCTGCATGATAATCGCTCATGAGAAGCCTGCCTCCTGCCTGCACGAATCTGTCGATATCAGCGTAGTAGTCGGTGACTCCGGACCAAGGAATGTCCAAGATTAGCACAGTGTATTGGGAATCTACAAGAGACACGTTCAGGTAGTAGTCGGACGCTGTAAGATAGAAGCTGTATCCCAGATCATTCAAGGCGCCAACAACAGGAGTTCGGAAGTAGTTCTCGCTGTATGGCTCGTCGACATAGAGTAGAATCTGAGCGTCATCTGCTGTAAGCCAGTTTGCGACATTGATCGCGAACTGCGCATTGTGTACGCCAGTGATGTGTGCATTGTCGGCCCAGTTCATGTCGGCCACGAGAACAACTCTGCCAATTCCGAAGACCTCACTAGCAGCCAAGATATCGCCCTCCCCAATCCATACACCTTCTGCTCCAGGGCCAGTTATGTTGATGGCTCCAGATGCAGCAGGCTGGATACCAAGGGAACATCTCTCTACTATCGGGATGTCAGCGGTAACCGGAACCCCCAGTGGCGATCCCGCGCTAACTGTTTCGTTTACTTCCATGTCAAGTGGTTCCATAAGTAAGTTGAGCTGGTCAATGGGTATCCTAAGTGAAGGTAGACTCCATGATTCTGAAAAGACGAAAATCGAGCCTCCATTGCTCACCCAGTCCATGACTGCAGTCCTCTCTGCCACCGTGAAGTTATAGTCAGGTGACACAAGCACAAGCATGTCGTAGGAAGCCAGTCGGCTAGCTGTGAGATTGCCTTCTGTCGACGGGTACAACTTGTCGAATGTGAAGTCCCTTGCAGTCCAGTAGTTTCTCAGTTCTGAGTAGTAGCCTGGGTACTGGGTGTTCTCATCGTGTGCATCAACACCGAGTCTTGGCATGTGTGTGTAGTCAAAGGCAATACGAGCCTTTGGCCGAGGACATAGCCAGTCTGCAGCATCGATTATCATCTGCTGTAGTCCATCGTAGTCGTTCTGCCTGAGGTCTACCATGAGGTGTACAACGTTTCCTCCAACAACGGAATCGTAAGCAAGTGCGCCAACACCATCGGGATTGTCGGTGGAGTTCGCGATTCGGGTAAGATGCGGACCAATTGAACTCATAGAGAGCGCAGACCAGTCCCAACGGAAGTAGAGATACCCGTCATCTGTGTCAAAGGTGTCGTTGACAGCGTAGCTCTTGGTAACGGGATGACGCGTCTCAATGACAAGATCCTGGCCTTGGTAGGCCCAGTACGTCGGATATCCAGTTGTACCTGTAGCCTCCGATGGCACGATGCCCATGTAGCAGAGGAACAATCCTGCTCCGTCCAGCGCTAGCAGACCGCCACCGCCGGCATAGAAGTCCCATACTAGGTGTGTGATGTTCTCTCTAGGAAGAATGTCAGTCATTACGAAGACGTCATAGGCTGAGGTGAGCAGCTTGTGTTCAGCTATGTCAGCTGTAGTGAGGAGTGTGACGTCGTATCCTCCTGCTTCAAGGATGTTGCTCATCTCAGAGGCATTGTTGCCTGTGTCTCCTCCATATGACCCAGCGTAGGCAGGAGCTGTGAGGTTCTGTTCTGCGTACACAGCGACTCTGACATCACGGGGGATGGCAGAAGCAACTGATGTGTCTATCGCAGAACCGGTTGAGTTCGTCTGAGTAGCTATGTTTGGCGTGCCTACTAGAGTTGACAGACCAAGAACAGCCAAGACAAAGACAAACAACACTGTTGATTGATTGCGTTTTTTCATCTTGGTTCAACCGCGCGAGTTTGTGTCCCCAAGCCGCTCGGGAATGCATAAGAGCTTTCTCGTGATTTTCCGGGCTACTCCAATTACGTATCGACAAACCTTATAGTCTGCATCGCACAGTAACACCAGCACGGTTGCTGGGGACATACCAGATGTCAAAGAAACTCACTGACAAGGAAAGGTCTGAGATGGAAGATGCTCTCAAGAGCGCAATCCTCACAGACGCCGAGCTGGAGCGGCTCGCAGAGGGTGTTGATGATAGCGGAGAGGTTGTCATGCCCGTTGAGGACAGTGAGGATCTTGTCACAGCGGCCGCTATGGCACTTGAATTCGTTGACACACTGGAAACCACGGGACCGGTAGAGCGACCAGAGCAGGATGATGCGGTTGCGGGATTCGACGCACTACTTCTGAAACTTGAGACTCTTCGTTCAGACATCTCATCTCTGCAGAGAGGTGTCGTGGGAGTATTCGCAGCTCAGCTCCTCGCATTCCGTGGCAAGGTCGTCGAGCTGAAGTCTCGCATCTCAGAAGAGATGGTCGAGAGACTTCGAATGAAGTTCTTCAAGCAGTTCATCGAGTCAACATTCGTCGACATCGTTGATACTGAGTTCGCGGCTCTAGAGAAGGATCTCGTAGACAAGATAGTCGAACAGACTCAAGAGCGATTCAAGGAGTTTGCCCTCAGAGTTCGAGAGTCTGAGGTAGACCTTAGGACAACAATAGTCGAGCAACAGGACGTTGTGCGCTCCTTCATGCAGAGTCTCGAAGAGGAGACCGGAGCGCAGCGTGAGGAGCTTGCCGAGAAGGCCCAGGAAGTGACTCGCCTTGAGGCAGAAGTCAGAAGACTGCAGTCGACAGCCACTGCGTCCAGGGCTACTGCATCCACAGTACAGGAGTACGAACGCCGCGTTGCCGAACTCGAGAAGCAGGTCGGCACACTGCGTGATGAACTCCTAATGAGAGAAGTCCAGGTCGATGCTCGTCTCAAGGATGTAGAAGAGGCCAAAGCTGAGGCGGAAGAGGCCCGCATGAAACTCGGAGAAGTACAGACCGAGTACGAGGCATACAGAACTGAGATAGAAGCTGCCAAGCCACAGGTGGAGAAAGCTGAGGCTGAGCTTGAGGCCATGCAGACAAAGGTGGAGATGCTGGAATCAACGCTTGAAGACAAGCGTAAGGAAAGCGATGCTGCGCAAGCCACAATCAAGGAACTTGAAGTGCAAATCAGCGATGCAAAAGCCGAGAGAGATGCAGCCAACCAGGAGGCAAAGGCCCGCGAAGCTGAACTTGACTCCCTTCAGGGTCGGATTTCTGAGATCAAAGAGCTGGATAAGCGCATCCACGATCTCGAGAGGCAGCTGAAGGAGACAAATGAGCAGATACCAATCCTCGAGATGCAAAAAGAGGCATTCGAAAAGGCGACACGTCTGATGGAGAAGGAGCGCGACATTGCTCTCGAACAGAGAGACCTCTCCGACGAGAGGACAAAGCGGTATATCAGCGTCCTAGGGATGGAGAACAACACAAAGGTTCTGCTTCTTGTGGACGAAGTAGGGTCCATAACTTTCACGGAACTTGGCAAGTCGCTTGGCACTCCCGTGGGTCTTATCAAGAAGTGGGCAAGAGAACTTGAGAAGCTTGGAGCTCTTACTGTCCGCGGAGAGAAGGTAGTTTCCACTCTGAAGGATGTCAAGCTCAAAGAAGGCGAAGTCGAGATCGATTAGGCAAAGAGGTCTCTGTCACCCGCCTCAAAGGCTCTTGTTGTGTCCAACCAGAAGGCTGAAAGCTTGCTCAGCGCAGTAGAGAAGTCAGTTGACAATTTGAATTTGCCGAGATCCTTCTTCACGATACCCACGTCTCGAAGCTTCCGCATGACCTTGACGTACAGCCCACGGCTTGACAACACAAGCTGCTGCCACTGGTTGTCCATGAGCTCACCTTGGTTTCGTACAATCACATCCAGAATCTTGACTGCTTGCTCAACCTGCATTTCTGTGAAGAAGATGTAGCGAAGGAAGTGACGGGGGCTTATCAGAGAGGGTCGTCTGACTACATTGATCTTCGCCATATTCAGTACCTGAGTACGAACACGAAGTGTCGAATATTAGACTCAGTATTATCTAGGTGCTCTCAGTGATTTCATCGACAGCATGAGAAGCGTCACAAGCATGAAGACGGCAAGTGAAGACATGGTCTGAAACGCAGCAGAGCCAATTAACTGGAGTGACATCACAAGACCGGTGGCGAGACAAGCCACGAAGGGTATCACCTGGAATGGCGAACGAATCCGGGCCATTGCTGCAACGAGGATGAAGAAGCCATATCCTATGGCAGCAAATGCGAGCGCCAGCGAGAACATGACCGCGAGAATCTCGAAGAATCCAATGAGCAGCCAACCCGCCTCAGGAAGGAAGAACGCTACTACCAACCAAATCAGGTTGAACACCACGATGAACTTGAGTCCTGACCAAGCATTACGGATGTCAGCCTCTGAAGGTGCGTTGGAAAACATGATTGTCATTGCGAGGAAGGCCACGATCCAGAAGACAGGATTGATGACAGTCAGCTCTGCAATTGTGTAGAGAAACTGGTAAACGTACTCTCCAATCGCCAGAACTGGGTAGATCAGCGGCTGGTTTTTGGCACCGAGAAGATCCCAGAATAGGTCAAGTGCAGACCTTCCGAGACTTGGTCGGTCGGGGACCAAGTAGGTAGCTCCAAATGCAAAGGCAATCAAGAGGACCAGTGACACTGCCACTGGAGCTAGGTTGATGATGGCATTCTTGAGGGCGCTTGGAGGCTTCCTGTATTTGACATATCCGAGTACAATCTGGTCATCTTGCTCTGAGATGTTAATCGGTTTGAACTCGACGATCTCGGTTCTGGTGACTACGCATCCCAACGCATGAGATGACTCGTGGAGCGCAACTCCTGGACCTACAAGGGCGTACCATGATCTCGACCCTGGACTCTGCGTGGCTTTCAACATCCTGTAGGAGAGTCGCTCGAGGAGCCAACCAAGACCCCAGACTGTGAAGAACAGGATGAACGAGATGAGGACTATACCGAAGTAGGCATTCATATTGCTCCCTCCCTTGTCTTGCGCGGGGCTACTGGCCAAGCCCTAGCTCGCGACGCTTTTCCTCCGCTACACGTTCCATTTCCCGAGCTTTGAGCTCCTCCATCTCTCTTGCCTTCTCCCTCTTTGCCTTCTCAACAAGCTTCTCCTTCTCTTTGTCGAGCTCCTTGAAGCGCTTCTCCTTCGTCTTCTCTGCATCACTGATGCGTTTCTGGATCCTCTCGACCTGTTTCCTGAGGTCGTCCCGAGCGTTCCCCTTCTGTTTCTGAGCGTCTCTGTGTCTCTTCTGAGCATCCTTCAGGTCATTCTCGGCTTGTCTGAGTCTGGCCTTCTGAGTCTCAACGGCGTCATTCCGCATCTTGACATCGGATGCCTTCTGTTGAATCTCGGCATCAAGCTTCGCGTCAAGACCTTCAAGGCTCATCTTTAGCTTCTGAAGCTCTACTTTGAAGTTCCTAATGTCGGCGTCGACTTTCTGAACTTTGGCGTCCTGTAGGTATTCTGGGTCTACCATCGCTATCACATTAGGGTCTGCAGATTGATATTTCACTCTTGCTAGTGCTCAAAGATAGTTGTCTGCGTACTGCTGGAGAACGGAACGCTCAGCTCTTCGTAGGCGCTCCTGCATTGCCACCCGCTTTATCCCCAGCTTCCGTCCAAGTTTCTCCACAGTTGTGGCTCTGGGCATATCGTAGTATCCGTTCCTGAACGCAATCCTGAATGCCTCAGCTTGCTTCACAGTCAGGCGTGGAAGGAACTGCCCCACAGGGGAACGAGATATCCTTCGTATTCTCACTTCTGTGAAGCGATCTGTCAGGGCTTCATACATGGTCTTGAAGGCCTCCTGCGATGGAGCCAGCACAGTGTGATTCTGCAGCCCCTTCTGGATCACTATCGGCAAGCGATTCATGCAGCCACTCTCAAGAATGGTCTCGTGAATGGACTCGCCCCCTAGTTCATGATGAGCTCGGGTCCAGTACATACTCGGAGACGCATACGTTATATCAAAACTGAGTATGCTACTAGACCTCCGCATTGACTCGACGTATGCGGCGAGTGTGCTTTCCTTACCATCAAGAGCTTCAATGATACCAAAACCGACCGGACCATTGATGGCAATCAGGTTCACTCTCACTGGAAGAGTCCGCGTGATTTCACAGGAGTAGTATCTCTCGCTGCTAATCTGGAGCTGGGCCTCTATCACCTTATAAACACCCGTCACTAGACGGCACAATCTTATTCCCTGATTAGCCTTGCGGTCTCATTGGTCAGCACTTAATGACACAAGAGAATCCAGATGTTCAGCAATCCCCACGCCGGCACGCAAGTTCAGTGATGCTCGCTCTGCTTGTCACTGTTCTTTGGGCGTCATCGTGGGTGATAATCAAGTTCGGCCTAGAGGAAATGCCGCCTCTGACATTTGCGGCGTTGCGGTACGGTATCGCGTCGGGCCTCCTGCTAGCCTTCACATTCTCGCGTCAGCAGAATCGAACTCATGTCATGCAACGAGGCCGAGTGTGGTGGGCTCGACTTATCGCCTATGGACTGATCTTCATCACTGCCACACAGGGCGCCCAATTCCTTGCGCTTTCCTACCTGCCGGCCATTGCATTCTCCCTAATGTTGAATCTCACTCCTATTGTCGTAGTCTTTGTGTCGATTCCAATCCTACGAGAGATTCCTAGTAGAGAGGAGGGGCTCTTCATACTGGTGGGGCTTGTGGGGGTCTTCCTCTACTTCTTTCCTCTCGAGATGCTGGCCTTGCCAATTTTGGGCCTGCTAGTGGGTATCGGGGCTCTGACTTCGAATTCCTTCTCAGCTATCATTGGAAGAGCCGTCAACAGAGATGGCGATACTCCATACCTTGTGGTTACCACAGTGAGCATGGCTTTCGGCTCATCGGTCCTACTCCTAATCGCCCTGTTAGTGGAAGGAGTAACTGCTGTTTCGACCCTCTCTCTGGTCTACATCCTCTGGCTAAGTGTTGTGAATACTGCGATTGCCTTCACTCTCTGGAACAAGGCGATGGGCACTCTGAGAGCTGTGGACATGACTCTCATCAACAGCACTATGATGCCCCAGATCGTGGTCCTATCCCTGGTGTTTCTCGGGGAGTTCCCCACTGCCACTCAGTGGACAGGTCTCTTGTTGCTAGGAGCCAGTGTTATGGCGGTGCAACTGATTCAGATTTACCGAAAGGAGAAGAGGCCCGTCAACAGCCTTGGGAAAGCCTAATGTGAGCATTTGCTCTATGACGGAGCAGGGTATGGCCAAATTGATGCGGTATGACGACCTTCGAGAGACGGGTCTGTTCACGTTCTTCCATTTCAGTGAAATGGGCAGACGTAGGACTCCCGACGGATTGGTCGACATACGACTGAAGCCAGGAGCCTTTCAGGAATTCATCGACGTTTCCATTCTAATAGACAGGGCGGGTCAAGTGAGGAGCGGCATACTGCTCCTCGATAGAGATTGGGTTGGAGGATCAAGGACAATCAATCCTTTCGGGAAAGACCTTGCGAAGTCCTTTGTGGAAGCGGTTACGCATCCTTCGGACAAGGAACGTGCAGCAGGAATCGTTTCCACTCTCTGGCGCATCACAGGGAGCGACGACATCATCGTGAGAATCCGTGATGACGAGGCCACTGAACCACAAGTGGCGAAGTTTCTTGACAGTCTTGTCAGTGTTTATGTTGGCACTGAGGACGAGTTCAGCAAGTCACTGGGGAAGTCAGTAGTGAGAATCCAGAACATCGTAGAGGTCAGTCGGAAACGACTTCGAATAGAAGTCAGCTACTCTGGATAGACCTATCTTGCAGGCTTGCCCGATGCAAGGAGAATAGCTTTAACCAAGTCGTTTGAATCTGCCCCAATGAGCCGAGCTGTTTCACTCTGCAGGGCGCTCTCTATTGCTGCAAGGAGGATTGGTTCCGAGAGCTCCTTTCCGACAATCGCATTCTCAAGGGCAGTGATTGCCTCCTCAGGGTGGAGGAAGAAGTCACCTAGTATCTGAATGAATGTGACGCGGTCGTCGTGTACTCTCATCTTAATGCGGACAAGCTTCCCTCCTGGAACCTTATGGTCATAGACAAACATGATAGTCACCTAGACATGTTCCACGCGTCAGTCGCATACTTCTCAACAGTGAGCCGCTCGAGGTCATCCCTTTCTCTCTTTGAGAGTGCACCTGGAACAAGGGCTACGTTGAGCGCCTCAGAGAAGCCTTCAACCATTGCATCACGAAGTTCCCCGAATGAGACCTTCCTCTCCAAGAGATGTCTGATTGATGTGACGCGTTGCCGGACATCAGATATCATCTTGTCTGAAATCTTCTCGGCGGGAACCTTGAGTATCTGAAACATCGTTCGTACGTCAAGGTCCAGCAGTACCGTTCCGTGCTGCAGCACACAGGAGTGCCGGCGCGTTTGGGCGTTTCCTGACACCTTGACTCCGTTAACGACAATATCGTTGATTGGCTTGAATTCAGCAGACACATCCATTCGTTCCAGGGCCTTGATTACGCCTCCACAGAGGATTCTGTAAGAGTCGATGATGTCGTCTGGCACAAGTCTATGGCCTTTAGGGAAGATGATGCTGTAGGTGATCTCTCCTTCATAGTCGTGGTACACCGCCCCTCCTCCGGTAATACGTCGGATGTAGTCCATACCTTGTCTCTTGCAGAATCCTACATCAACCTCATCTTCCATGCTCTGAAAGGTGCCAATAGAAACAGCCGAAGGTTTCCATCTGTATAGCCTTAGTGTGGGCGGCGCTTCTCCGCGCTTCTGTGCCAGCATGATGGATTCATCTGTGGCCATATTCAAAGCCGAGCTGTTCGTTTCGAGATCTAAGAACCGGACTTCCTCCACGCCTACACCAACTCCATTTCTTCTAGAGCGGCAGTCTTCTCAACGCTTGAAAGCGGACGGTGGTAGTTGTACAGCTTGCCAGAGGGTCTCTCATTGTAGTATGGACGGTTGCATCCTATGCATCCGGATACTCTGAAAGCATCGCCTGACTCCAATATCTGCTTCAGCTCCTTCGGGTCCATATCCAGTGAGATCCTCCCATTCTTATCAGTCCTGACCATTTCTCTGGATAGATGTTCGTTTTGGGCAAGATACCTGACAGTCTGTATTCTCCGATAGACATCAATTCGTGGAGGGGGTCTACCTTCCAGTGATGTCCCCTTGATGGGAGTGAATGCAAAGAGACCCACTCCTATTCCCAGTCCATACATATCGAAGATGAAGTCAGCTGCCTCCTTTTCCGTTTCACCTAGTCCTACGATCAAGTGTGTCGTCACATGACCGACTCCGAAGATGCCGAGCGCATCCTTCAGCGCCTTCAGGTGTTTCTCCCATCTGTACCGAGACCCGCGCGACTCACCCTTGATTTGGTCGAAGACCTCTCGCGTGCAGGCATCCAGAGCGATGCCGATGTCAGTGACTCCTCCCAGCTTTAATCGTTCCATGTCCTCCAGCGAGACCGGATGTACGGCGACTGAAACAGGTGCGTCTGAAACAGAACGCACTCGCCTCGTGAGTTCCAGCACGTCGTCAACTACCTCTTCATAGCAAAGCGTCTGAATGCATACTCTGGCAAACCCTCTATGAGATGGCCAACTTGCCAGAACTTCATCCATGGAAAACTCAGGCCAGGTCAGCCTAGACAAACGGTCCGATGAAGCGGTGCTATCCTGAGCCTGTGGACAGAAGGCGCAATTGGCGTTGCAGCCAGATGGATGATAGGTCAACAGGAAGGCGGTTGTGAAGTATGACACGTCCTCACTTGGTACGAGTCCTAGTCGCATCGCCGTTCCAACTGAAAGACGAACCTTCTCTACCAACCTAATCAGGCTCCGTTGTGTCTATGTTGCTTTAATGCTGTTGATGTGAAGCTCATGTGTATCTCCAGGATCTAGCTGGCTCAAGGGCCCTCCCTGCTGAAGCGGGATACAGACCAAGGGCGGTACTCCCTCTTTCAAGTATTGCTTGGGGTAGAGGAAGGCCGAGAGACCTCGAAGGGCGTGTTCTCCAAGGGATAACGCCAACTCGTTGGTGCGTACAAAGAAGTGAAGGTTCCTTCTCGACCAATGCATCCTGCCCACCTCCACTGACTGAAACTGGATGGTCTCAGATTCCTCTGGTTGCTCAGATCCCACCAAGGCGCCATGACCGTAGTGCGTGAGACCCGCGTCTAGAATACCCCCGCTCCCGCTCTTGTTAGTGAATCCTGCAATGCCGTAGTAGTGCCCACACTGGCAGATGTCAAAGCCCGTTCCACGCACAGTCACCCAGTCTGCTGATGCTTCCATCACCTCTTGGTCATGAGGCGAACCAGAAGCCTGCCGCAATCTGGACTCTCCAAGGTCCACTTCGAGGGGCATCGACTTCGTAGCTCGATGGAAGTTCCTGGACCGCATGATCTCCATATGGAAGTGCGGGCCTGTCCAGTAGTTGAAGTATCGAGAGCGCAGGGTCTCGCCGAGTACTGAGCCCATCTCAACATGGTCACCAGGACTTAGAGAGGGGGAAAGGTGCATGACTCTGATGAGCAGATCGTCTGAGCCTTCTGGGGCGATTCCCACAGCGAAGTCGTGGTCTGCCGTCTCGAAGGGCTTGCGTCGTCCCATCTTCATCTTCTTGATCTCTTTGATGACACCGTTTGCCGGTGAAGGCACAGGGCAGCCCCACGTGCGTTCGAAAGGATAGACGTCAACTGCAGAACCAAGAGAGTGACCAGCATAGGGGCTGTTGAAGAATGAGAGATACGCATCATCTGGAACGGCCAGCGACACACCAGCCGCTTCGGCGATGATGCGCATGAACTATCACCTATGCAGCCTTTGCTCCAGCATAGATTGGCTCTAGCTTCGCCTTCCAGGCC
>JAEOUG010000040.1 GCA_016839445.1 Candidatus Thorarchaeota archaeon | reverse complement strand
CACTTCCTCTCCTGCACGTCAAACTCCAGTATCGTTGCTGTGAGTGGTATGCATATCTTCAATATCAATGTAATTGTATGACATGTCAGATGCTGTTCCAAGTGTTCGCGGGCAAGGCGGGCCAGTTGGGGCCCCCATTGATGTAGACGACTCGCTATTTCCGGTCTGGTGTGAACTTCCCGAAGCAGTTGGGGCATATCACAGACCCATCGGGTCGTGTTATTCCATCAAGAGGCACCTCTGCTCTGCAATACGGGCACTGGTTTGAGGATATCTCAGCCCAGACTCTCGACAGGGGAGTCCCGCTTGTTTCTGGAATCGTGTCCACTATGGTTGGCCCTTCCTGAAACCTGGGCTTCGCAGGAAGGTACTCGCTTGGAGCTCCAATCGCCAAGAGACTCTCCCTGAGGCTAATCCAGTCACTCATCCTCTCGTCCGTCCTTCCCTCCAGCAACACATGAACTCCAATGGCATCTGTGGTTTCCGAGAACCAGATCGTCATGATCATCCTGGCCTTGCTGACGAGAAAGCAGACCAAACCAAATATGAATGGAGCAAAGATGAGCATCCACCAGTTGGATGCTGGGCGCCAAGAGCGTTCCAGTCTGACATACTCCCTCTGCACCCACATCTTGTAGTTCGATCCGGGTTCAGTTCCAGTTCGCCAGTAACCTAATGCTTCCATTGCGTCCTTGATGGAAACACCCTGGTGTAGAACGAAGTCCTCTCTTAGTTTCCCCATTGTGCCTCGCAACTCCCAGTTGTGCTGTCGGGAGGCTTGGCTCCATATATATCTGCTTGAGGTCGTGCAGGAAGACTAAAGATGCGGATTTCACCATATCGCCGCTAGTAGGCAGCCGAGGGTGGCAAGTTGATTGATGGACATGGTGACGCAATAACTGGAAGACTCGTCAAGAGAACAGCGACTCGTCGGGGACGTGATGCAGAGATACTGGTCTGGATTGAACCTGAGGGTGATTTCCAGGAGGCCGTCTGCTTCAAGCTTGACCCAAGACTCGCAAACATAGATTTGGGGCTCCATAGAATCATAAAGGCCAGGCACAGCGGAGGGGTAATCTACGAGATTCTAAGCATAGACGGGCAGGAACATCTTACTGAGCGCCCATCGAAAGAGTGGATACTCAATGTCCCCGGGTCAGTAACAATAGCATCAGCGCTGCTGGTTGTCACTGGACCTCTCCTTGTCTTCAATGCGCTTCTCGGCGTTCCGCTCGTCCTGCCACTCATGCTTGTTCTTGGAGCGATGCATGTTGGCATGGGAATCTGGCTCTTCAAGAGTGTCAACAGATTCTCCGCATTCGCGGCTTTCCTCCTCAATCTCTCCTCGATGATGATGTGGATTGTGGCTTTCAATGCAACCGGCGACTTCAGCGGCATGGGGCCCGCAGTCGGTCTTGTCTTGCTTCCCCTCCAGATCCTGTTGACGCTCTACTTCCTTTGCTCGATGAACACCTTTGAGTGAGACGTGCTCGAACCACTGCCAACACAGGTCTTAGATGCAGGGAAAACATCACCCGATTACAAAACCCTAAAAGCATGAATGGACCCACAGTTTATGCCTTCAGGGTTCAGAAGCACGACTATGTTCTAGATTCGCGAAGAAGAACCCGCTTTCCAGGCAGGCTACAACACATGTACGAGACTCATTCGCAGATGAGAGGTGTATCAGATGAGCAGCGAGACACCAGAGAAAGGAAGTTTCGCCATAATGGCGCTGGAAAGTGGGATAGAGTATGCATCGCTTGAAGACGCACCTGACGAACCTCTTCTGATTGAAATTGTCGGCATACGCCCGAACGACCTTGCCAGCATATCTCGTCACTTCGAGATAGACCTTGATGACCTGCAGGATGTGCAGGACCTAGATGAGCGTCCAAGATTGCAGATAGAGGACAAGTTCGCGATGATTGTCCTCCGCGTGCCGGTGGATCTTGCCGAGATGGACCGTGACTACTCAACCAACCCGATTGGCATTTTCACTAATGGTCGCGATATCATTGTCATCCAGAACGAAGAAGTCCCTCTCAGAAAAGATAGAATGAGGCAGAGGGTTCGCCTGAGCACAACCGCCTCAGAGGTCATCTACCGCTGGTTGGAGATAGTCATCCACTCCTTCGAGACTACCTTGGACCTCATTGAGGCCACAATCAACAAGACAGAA
Source organism: Candidatus Thorarchaeota archaeon (assembly GCA_016839445.1). Classification (GTDB taxonomy): domain Archaea; phylum Asgardarchaeota; class Thorarchaeia; order Thorarchaeales; family Thorarchaeaceae; genus SMTZ1-45. Next base: position 1,425 of record JAEOUG010000040.1, on the reverse strand, counting down.
GACCGAATCATGAAGGAGATCTATCCCTCTCAGCTCGAGCGGTTCTTCCAGCTCTCCCGTGACTCGATCTTCATGGAGACCTCTCTCAAGGCTAACATGAAGGTCCTGAGGAGGCTTCAGAGATTCCATATCATCGGGAGAATGATTCTCGATGTAGACCGGCTCGAAGAGCTGGAAGTCGACCTGCAGCAGCAACTGGAGCTGAGTGCGATCTACAGAGAGCTCATCAACAATGCTATGGATGCATACGATTCTATTGTAGGGCACAATCTAAACCGAGTCATCAAGACCCTTACATCCATCTCGCTGCTGGTGAGCGTTCCCACCCTCATCGCATCAATCTACGGTATGAACGTCGAGCTCCCTCTTGTTGGCCGAGACTTCACTGCGTTCCTTCTCGTACTAATGTCAAGTCTGTTCATCACGCTGCCCCTGCTGTTCTTCCTGAGGCGCAAGGGTCTGGTCTAAGGAATCCGGTTTCAGGGTCAGGAATCAACGAGTTCCTCCTTCGCATGGTGAAGTTCTTGGGTCGTACTTATCTGTCTGCGTGACATAAGAGCGGAACCATGAGAATCGGTGTTCTCACAAGCGGCGGGGATAGTCCTGCTATGAATGCCGCTATAAGAGCCATCACTCGAGTAGGCATTCACCGTGACTGTGAGGTCTTTGGGATCTACGGGGGCTTCCAGGGTATACTCGATGAGAAAATCCACGAACTCAACTCCCGGTCCGTTTCAAGGATACTTCATAGAGGTGGTACCATTCTCACTACTGGGAGGTCTGAGGAGTTCAGGACGGTAGAGGGCATGAAGAAGGCTGCCGACATCCTGTCACGTCGTGGTTTCGACGCACTTGTCGCTATTGGAGGAGACGGCACCATGCATGGCCTGCACGAGTTCGGGCAGCATTGGAGTGGTTGGTTGGTGGGCTTGCCAGGGACAATCGACAACGATCTCGCAGGTACAGACTACACCATTGGTTTCGATACGGCAGTCAACAACGCCCTAGAAGCACTTGACAAGATAAGGGATACAGCCCAGTCCTTCCAACGAGTGTTCCTAGTAGAGGTCATGGGAAGGAAGGCGGGCTTCATTGCCTTCCACGTTGGCTTTGCCACTGGCGCCTCTGCGATACTGATGCCAGAGACAGAAACAACGATGGAGGAGCTCGCAGACAAGGTCATGAAGGCCAAAGATCGGGCCAAGAGCAGCGTTCTCGTTGTAGTCGCCGAAGGTGATGAGCTAGGAAACGCTCAAAGGATTGGTGATATGCTCTCGGAGAGGATTGGGGAGAAGTGCAGGGTGTCTGTCCTCGGCTACATTCAGAGAGGGGGAAATCCGACACACTTCGATAGGATACTGGCAACTCGGCTTGGAGCCTATGCTATTGAGTGTCTTCTTAGCGGACAGCATGGGGGAATGGTTG
>JAEOUG010000039.1 GCA_016839445.1 Candidatus Thorarchaeota archaeon | reverse complement strand
CAATGGAGTTCAACTGTGTACAGGACGACCTCTTGGATTTCTCCTCTGAGATTCAACAATGGTCAGGTCTCTTTATGCATGGAGATCTTCATGAAGGGAACATTGTGTTCACTGAAGGCGGTGTTCGCTTCTTGGACCTGGAGGACTCTGCGTATGGAGAACCTATGATTGACTTAGCGTATCTGAGAGTTCAGCAGCCTGTTCCAAACCCACTACATTTCATGAAGCAGATATACAGTCCGACCTCACCTGAGTCTGTTCGTCCGTACGAGCCTCTGGCACTGGCATTTGCTGTGACTTGGACCATCGAGAGGCTTGTCGCGCTAGACATGGGTCTTGTAGAACCCTCTTTGGCTGCAAGGTATCCGCGAGTACAGATGGTCGACTATTCAAGGAAGAAGATCCAAGAGATTCGCGCTCACTTCTAGTTGAAGAAGCTCTCTGGGGGACGCAGCCAGATCTCCTCGTCGTCCGAAGCGATGACGTATTGATAGCCCTGCTCGGTAAGGAAGAGCTGCCTCTTCGCTGCGAAATCCATGTCCCTTGTGTCCTTGGTGACAAGTGAGTAGAACCTAGCGAAGCTTCCATCGCTCTTCGGCCTCAGGATTCTCCCAAGCCTCTGAGCCTCTTCCTGTCGCGACCCGAATGTCCCCGAGACTTGGATAGCCACGTTGGCATCCGGCAAGTCTAGAGCGAAGTTGGCCACTTTCGACACGATGAGCGTCTTCACTTTGCCCAATCTGAAGGCCTCATACAGTCTCTGCCTCTCATCGTTTGGGGTCTTCCCGGTGATGAGAGGTGCGTCCACTTCTTGTGTGATCTCCTTCAGTTGGTCCAGGTACATCCCGATGACAAGCACGTTGTCTTCTTTGTGATGTTCCAGGATTTGCTTGATGATCTCAATCTTGCGTGGATTCTCCGCGGCAATCCTGTACTTTTTCCGATCTTCGGCCACCGCGTACTGGCGTCTCATGTTGTCTGGAAGCTCAAGTCTGATCTCATAGCATATCGCAGTAGCAATCCATCCTTGGTCTTCTAACATCTTCCATGGCATATCGAATCTCTTTGGACCAATCAGGCTGAAGACGTCTTCTTCACGTTCGTCCTCTCTGACTAGGGTGGCGGTTAGCCCCAGTCTGCGTGTGGCTTGGATGACCGCTGTGACGCGGAAGACAGGCGCAGGCAGCAGGTGAACCTCGTCGTAGATGATAAGGCCCCAGTTCCTGGCCTCGAAGAGCTTGAAGTGCTCAAACTCTCCCTCTCTTGATCTCCTGAATGTGAGTATCTGGTAGGTGGCCACGGTGACCGGACGTATGACCTTCTCGTCGCCTGTATATTCACCAATCTGCTCAGGCGTGAGAGTAGTCTTGTCGAGAAGCTCGGCAATCCATTGCCTAACCGCAATAACATTCGGACAGAGGATCAGAGTGGAGGTCTGAAGTTCGTTCATGACTCCAATCCCGACCATTGTCTTGCCGGCTCCACATGGAAGGACCACCACTCCTGAGCCTCCTCTCTCTCCACCGCCGGCATAGAATATGGCCACGGCATCCTTCTGGTAGTCGCGGAGACCCCAATGCTTCCTCTCAAGTGTAGTATCTCGCATCTCGAAGGGTAGGTGCTCTCCTTCCACATAGCCTGCAACATCCTCAACTGGATGGCCTATCTCTATCAGGGCATGCTTCAGGAAGCCACGCTTGGACTCGTCTACTCTGAAGGTGACTTCGTCGATTCTCTCGATGATGAACTCCTGAATCTTCTTGTGTGCCCAGATCTCCTCCGCTAGGTCCTCGTCCTCACAGATGAGAACAAGGTCGAGGTCTTCCTTGTATAGAGAGATCTGCCCGTATCTGGACATGTAGTCTACAATCTCTCGCGCAATGTTGCTGGGAATGGGGTACTTGGCGAACTCCTCAAGGGCACTGATAACCTCGTTCGGAGTCATTCCCATTGCGGCTGCATTCCAGAGGCTGAGGGGAGTGATCCGATAGGTGTGGACGTACTCTGGGCTCTTCACAAGCTCGGCGAATCTGGCCAGTGAGTCTCTTGCGTCCTCGTACCTCTCGTTATCAACTTCCAGCAGAACGGACTTGTCTGATTGGACGATCAGGGGATTCAGCGGATTGGCCATTTTCTTGTTCACCGGTTCGGTGTGCTAGTCCTTCATCTCAGCGAAGAAACCATCCGACGGCGAGTTGTTATGATGATAAATCCTTCTGTGTTTACATCCGCACGTATATTAGTGACGCGAGATTCGGACCCGAACTGTGATTTCCTTTGTCTGAACCCGAAGCTCTCGGCAGTGGCAGTCTATACACCAACCCGCGGGTCATGATACTCGCTATTGATGCCATGCTGATTATGCTCGGCTTCGGGATCGTTGCTCCCTCCATGGCGTACTACCTCATCGCGCTAGAAGGGGGTCTGACCCAGCCCCCAGGGCCTGGGTACATAGTTCCAGAAGAGGTCGTCGCCCAGTTCTCGCTCATCCTAGGAGTGATGATGGCGTCTTTTATGGCCACGCGAACCCTGCTCGCAAGATACTGGGGCGGGAAGTCTGACACCATGGGCAGGAAACCTATCATCATGGTCGGACTTCTTGGATACGTTGTGCTCTTGGTGCTCTTCGGCCTAGCTCAGAACTGGATTCACATGCTACTTGCACGTGCATTACAGGGAGTGGTGTCTGCTATGGTCTGGCCCACCGCAGAGGCAGCTCTCATGGACATTGTCGGGATTGAGCGCCGGGGAGAAGGCCTAGGACTCTACATGGTTGTATCGAATGTTGGCTTTGTGCTGGGTCCTGGTGTCGGAGGGCTGCTCTACAACTACTGCAGAGACATACTCCTGCTTTCAGTTCCCGATGTCTTCAGAGTACCATACTTCATTGGGGCTCTAATCACTCTCCCTGCAGTTATTCTCACTGCGATTATCCTCAGAGAGACCGCTCCCGGCAAGATGCATCGCGAAGATGAGAGGACATCTGATGAGGAACACACTCCTCCTGAGGTAGAGCCGCTTGTGATTCAGGAGGCACTCTCACCGAAGAGAAGGAAGATGATCTATGCCCTCTACGTCATGGCGATGTTCAACGGCTTGGCCATGGGTCTCGGTCAACCTATATTCCAGCTCTTCCTCATGAGCAAGATTACCACTGACATTGGACTGATTGGCCTCGTCATTTCAGGTGCCGGGGCAGTTGGCATGCTCTTCTCCATCCCTGCAGGTCGTGTGGCAGATAGAAGAGGACGCAAAGGCTTGGCAGTCTGGGGCGCTGTGGCCGCTCGAGGTTCGCTTGCCGCCCTGCCTCTGACCCGAGATTTGGTGCAGACTAGCGTTGTCTGGGTTGCCCAGTCAGCGGCCATGTCATCCTCTCAACCTGCCCTCCGGGCCATACAGGCAGACATCGTGCCTTGGAAGCTGAGAGGGAAGTTGTTCGGAACCATACAGGCCTTCTTCAACGCAGGAGCCACAGTGGGTCCACTCGCCGGAGGGCTGATCTATGGGTACTTCTCACTCATGGTGTTCACAGTCGGACCCTTTGCTGTGGAGGGGCTAGTCCTTCCATTCTGGCTTGCATCGTTCCTTGGCCTGATAGGAGCTGCACTTCTCTGGAAGTATGTCGAGGAAACGCACCCGTTGAAGATCTCCAAGGCCGCCGAAGAGGAAGTCCCAGAAGCCACCTGATTGCCCGAATCTCGCTGACACCGATAATCCTATATACGACTGCCGTGCGGTTCCGGGTAATCGAACGCGAACGGAGGTGCGAATGTATCAATGATTGTCTACACACCTATTGCTGCACAGGATACCTGCACCTACGTCGATGAAGCCTGATAGGCTTCTGCTGCTTCTGTGTGCACTTCATTCATTCCACGCATCGTGTATGTCGTGGACCCCGAGGCACGACGTGAGCTGTAGGATTCTGTTTCTTCTAATGTTACTGGGCCACAGACGTATGATGCGTGGATCTCAACAACGAGAGTGAATCAAGAGTTGAACAAACAGACTCAACGAATAGTGGCTTCTGGAAGAGGCCACCGCGGTGTCGAACACGTAGCAGAGGACGTGGGCAGTCAGTGTAAGGTGTCCGAGATCACAGAGTGCAGCGCCCACACCGATGAGTGCAATCTAGGGATTTCACTCGGCTCTGGTCTCACACGCACTGAGGTGGTATGAATGGGTGGACCAGTCGAGAAGCTCAATCCGCGGAAGCCCTCTGCAATCACACAGAAGAGACATGGTGAGACCGATGGCCGCTGGGGCAAAGAGGTGGAAATCAGTGAGATCACTCTTGATGAGGTCCGCCGTGACGCCGTCAGTTTTGGCCTGGCTACAGAAGTCGAGTATCAGATGAATGCAGGGAAGGAGGCCTCCATTTTCCGGGCACAGTGGAAGGGGCACCCCATCATACTGAAGGTGTACCGGCTGTGGCAGACGGCTCAGGCTGTGAAGAAGAAGGGCTTCTTTGCCCCCGGCAAGATGCAGGTTCTCGCAGCGAAGGAATACGACCTGCTGATGGCGTGCTTCAAAGCCGGAATGTCGGTCCCAACACCGATAGGCAGAGTGGGCACCATGCTCTCAATGCGCTACATCGGGAATGACCGGCCTGCTCCCCAGCTCAGGAATGTGCACCTTGAGGACCCAGAACTGGTGTTGTATCAGATACTTGACCAGTACCTACTGATGTATGCAACTGTCCACTACGTTCATGGCGACCTCAGCGCCTACAACATCCTCTGGTGGGAGAATCGCCCCTGGATCATAGATGTTCCTCAAGCGTATGAGGCCGGCCCATGGTGTGAAATGGATCAAGTTGTGTCACTCCTCAGAAGAGACATAGGGAATGTCCTCAGTTACTTCAAGAGGTACGGCATCAAGAGAGATCCAGACGAGATTGTGGACGTCTTTCTCTCAGAGTATGTGCCTGAAAACATGCGCAACTACGATGAGCAAGTCTCAGTGCTGCCGAGGGGTGTGACTCTTGAGTAGAGTTGACAAGTTCAACCCCCTCAAGTCAGGGGCGGTTGAGAGGAAGCGTGACGAGCTGCGAGGAGGGTCATGTGGCAAGCTCATGATGGAGGAGCCGAGATACGCCTCCATACGGACTGACGCTATCAACTACGGGTTGGTCAGCGATGTGATCTATCCAATGAGCGCAGGGAAGGAGGCATCAATCTTCTTGGCCAAATGGAAGGAACACTCCATCATCCTCAAGGTCTACAGGCTATGGCAGACTCCCCACTCCATCTCCCAGCAGAAGGGATACGTGAGGAAGGCGAGCAAGAAGAGAACCCGGTTCATTCTGGGCCTCATTGAAGACATTACCGTCCAGGAGTTCGATACTCTGCAGGCTTGCTTCAGAGCCGGTGTTGCAGTCCCAACCCCCATAGGGCGTGTGGCCAACTACCTCACAATGCGCTTCATAGGGGACGGAGAGGAACCAGCTCCCCAGCTCCGAGAGGTGAACCTCGAGAATCCGGATTCAGTTCTCAACACAATACTGGATGAGTATCTGAAGATGTACAGGGATGCCCACTACGTGCACGGTGACCTAAGTGGCTACAACATCCTCTGGTGGCAAGAGCGACCCTGGATTATTGACGTCCCGCAGGGCGAGACTGTTGGTGTCCACAGTGACATGAACCGAGTGGAGCTGATACTGCGGAGAGACATTGGGAACGTTCTGAGCTACTTCGAGACATACGGCATCGAACGGGACGCGGAGCAGATTCTGAATGTCTTCCTCGATGCATACATTCCAGAGAATCGGAAGCACTACCGAGAATTGCGTCCTGACGGGCTCGAACTTGGATAGGTCCTGCTCCTCGCTAGAGTGATAGAGGAGTACTGGAAAAGAGAATAGTGAGCCTCGGGCAGTAGCCCAAGGCTCTCAATCGTTCGTCGTGGACGAGTCTGATCGGGATAGACCTTCAGGACTCTCAGGCTACCTTCCTGAGAACGACTCTGGATACTCCAGGAATCTTCTTCAGGCTCTCTTCGAGCTCGTTCAGCGTTACAACGAGTTGATCAGGAATGAAGTAGCACTCGTAGTAGCAACGCTCGCCTCTGAGGCACACACCAGTAGTGAAGATGATGTCGCTGAGCTTGGCGTCATTGAACGCGAAGTTCAGCTGCTTCAGGAAGTTGCGTGACAGATCACTGATCTCGATACGCAGAAGGTAGATGTCTTCACTGGCCACAGGAAAGAGCTTTACGACCTTGTCCTTGTGGTGGAGGACAGTCAATGCCGCTTTCTCCCCGATGTCAGACACAAACTCGGCCGGAAATTCGACTGGCTGCCCGGCTGTCAGCCGAAGGATAATGGCACTCGTGGCGCCCTCTTTGTCTATCATCCGATTTTACACGTCCTTCAGGTGTCAGTACATCGCTCTGATACGTTCTTGCTTATTAAAAGTTCTTGCGTAAATGCCCGAAAGGCGAAGAGAGTCACCAATTTCGAGGGTTGAGAGTCGTAGCACCCCATCTAGACAGCCACGGCGAGGATGCAAATCTATAATTGGTGTTGGGGATGCTCCGTCGGTGAGGAGAGAGAGATTGCATCCGCGTATCGCACAGATACTTGGTCTGATTCTGCTGATTGTCAGCGTCGCAATGACACTCATAGTGTGCCAAGCCACCATGACCACAGGAAGTACTGATATTGTGGTCCTCATCTCTTCAGGGATGGTCTCTTGGGCAATACTCGCGATGCCCGAGCTGATAGTCGGCCTCTGGCTCATTGCCAAAGGCTCCCGGGAGAGCCGGATTCATGATGTTTCCGGGCGGCTCATTCCTCTTGTCCAGAAGGAGGGACGGATCACTCTTCAAGATGCGGCTCGGGAGCTTGGCGTCACACCCATCCATGTCGCTGATGCCGCAGAAGAGCTGGCGAAGCGCAGGCTCCCTCTTGTGTACCTCGACCGAAGAGCCAACGAGATAGTGAGCCCGAAAGCAGTGTCCCTCAAAGAGAGCATTCTACACCTTCTCTATGCGCAGAGGCGAATGACATTCGACCAGATTGCCAATGTCACAGAGTCCACAGATGAGCAAATCATAGACACCATGAAGGAGCTCTCGAAGGCAGGCAAGTTCCGCGGCGTTATCGACGTGAACTCACGCGTCATCTACACACAAGAAGCAGTTGCGCAGCTGCAGAAGGCTGTGACAGAGTGTCCCAACTGCTCAGGAAAGCTGGAGGCTCCTGTTCTCCCCGGCGAGGAAGAGACCTGCCCCTATTGTGGTCATGTGATAGTCAACAAGAAGTAGAACAATGCTTAGATGATGGGTTCAAGAATTAGAATCATATCATTTCCTTGACATGATTATGTGGGGAAAGAATCGTGGTAAAACGATTGGTAGCGATTAGTCTAGCACTTCTGCTCGTGGCTCTAGGAGGGGCCCCCTCTCTGGACTTCGGAATCTGTGTCATGCCGCAGGAGGCAGCGAATCCTCTCGCGCAGGATGGCGCCGAATTCAATCTCACATGGACCTCCAGGGGGATGAGCACGCCAGGACTAGTTGTCAACGGATCCTATCTTGAGGGCGACCATCTTGTGCTGAATGCCAAATTCCTTGGGAAGGCAGGATTCGTTGAGCCCTTCAACACTAGCATAACGATTGTGGGTGGCAACCTGAACACATCTGCCCTCTCTTCCACAGTCAGTTTGGATACATACACCCTGGCGGCGAACGGGTCCTACTCTTTGGAGGTCTCAACCACTGACAGTCTGGACCAGACCACTTCAGCGATCTACGAAGACGTGTTCCTGGGTAACTTCTTCGTGCCTGTGGTCGAGGTCCATGAGCCAGATGAAGTATCGGAGGGCCTCTACAATGTCACATGGACCTGTGCTGATCAGAATCAGGATGATACCCATTTCTATGAGGTCTGGCTGAGCGCTGACGACGGCGTGTCCTACAACAGGCTGGCCCGCAATCTCACAATGAGTTGGTATCTCTGGAACTCCTCTGGCTTCCTTGAGAGGGATTACTACTGGAGAATTCGGGCATATAGCGTCGACCTGAGTCTATTCGCGGGTCCATTCATTGACTTGCCCGGTGACTACGTACCAGGAGACTATGGTGATGGGTTCTTCGGTCCCTTCCCCTACACGAATGGAATACCACAAATTCACAACATCGGGGTCTCTCATCCCGCAGACTTCACCTTCGTATCGGGCCAGGTCGGACAGCAGATTCAATGGTTCTTGTCCTTCTGGGGCGGCTACGGGATTATCGGATACGAGCTAGATTACACTGTCTATAGGGATGGTGCAGTTATGATCACCGATACTCTGACCATCACTTCAGAGGAGGACCAATACATCATGGCGTCAGTTGATAACATGTCTCCCGGCGTGTACAACATGACGCTGAGGTTTGCCAATCCTGGGCCGGAAGGAGGGATTGTCGTCGACACAGTGTTTGTCAGTGTTGTTGCCTCCACGCAAGGCGGATGGAACCCACTCCTCTTCGTTCTTGGAGGAGGCATCCTCGGCGTGGCCTTGCTGGTGACAGCTACCATCTTCCTTAGGAGGCGAGGATAGAGTCCCCCCTGCCATGGCTCATCCTAAGTAATGCCGTGTTGGTCGCCCCGAATCCTCCTTCGGAGATTAAGACGGACTTCGTCGACCTTCTCACGCACTCGACTCCTCTCTGGCCAGAACTGCTTTATCTCATCGAATCCGTGGACGTCCCAGTACAGTGGACACGCCCCAAAGCAGTAGCTAAAGTGCTTGCAGGCCTTACAACCCTCTGGGGCGAAGTCCTTAGCCCTCCAGAACTTCGACGCTCTGTTGTTCCATACTCTGTCAAAACCCTCTTCTAAGAGGTTCCCCACGGGTTCGCTGAAGCTTGAGCACGGCAGCAATCCGCCCTCCGGGTCCACAGAGATCAGTCCGTCACAGCAGGCGCAGTTCTTCGCCCCCAGCCCGTGGGCAATCGGGTTGAATAGACAGACCGGTGTTGGGGCATACCAAACGAACTGGATTCCTTTCTTGTTGGCCCTACGCTTCACTCTCTTGACGATGTCCGAGATCTCCGAATACGTAATCTGAAGCTCGTCGCGGAGTTTTGCTGCGGTCCCTGTGTAGATTACCATGTTCATGCTGAAATAGGATAACTTGAGCTCATCAGCCAAGAAGTCCACGAGTTCCTCCAGCTTGTCAACATTCGGTCGGCAGATGGTAGTATTGCAGTGTGTGTAGATGTCAGTCTCGCGGAGGTTCTTGACTCCCTGCACAGTCTGGGCAAAGGCGCCGGGTGCTCCCACAATGTAGTCATGTGTGTCAGGATCGGGGCCCTCAATTGAGACCTGGGCACTGTGGAGGCCCGCTTCTACGAGTTTCGCAACGAACTCCTTGCTTGCACAGCGACGGCCGTTCGTGATTAGATTGACCCGAAGGCCTCTGTTCCGCGCATGACTAATGAGCTCGAAGAGGTCTTCTCTGAGAGTTGGCTCACCCCCCGTGAATGACAGGCTCGGAGCCTTGGCGTCGTCGACGATGATGTCAATGACTCTCTTGATGTCCTCGGTGGACATCTCGTTGGTGTCTCGGTAGGGAGAATAGGCATAGCAGAATCTACACTTGTTGTTGCAGCGATATGTCACAGCAATCTCGCTTAGAACTGGATAGTCAATGTCACCAGTGCCGAAGGGGACAATCTTTGCAGTGCTGTATGTGTAGATGTTCTGATTCCCGATTGTCATGTTGCGTAAGTCATCGACAAAAGCTGCAAGATCATTGAGTACTCTCTGCTTCTCCGCCCCCGCAGACACGAAGTGGTCGACTACTGATTCTGTGCCATGTCCATCAAGGAGCATTCTTAGCATTTTCATTGCAGTGACGTTCAGGTGCATGACTTTGTTTGGACGCAAGATCAGTAGGTTGTCTTCTGGCCTCACAAAGAAGAAGTCCCTCACCTCGTCTACAAACCTATCGACCCAGTGAAGGTCCTCCATGGTATAGTCATATTGGGGTGGAGAGTCTTGGCCAGACATCATGTTGGCAGGAACTGCGGGAATCTTAAGGATTGGGATTCTTCATGCCGGCCTCTGAAAGACTTTATCAGTCCATGGTACTGAACAGGGCTCAGTATCGCTGCGGAGTGTCATACATGAGTGCGAAAGAGACTAAGCTACCATATGGTACAATCAGTGGGAAGAAGCTGATAATGCACTTCAGTGCCTACGACATGGACCTGCCTGTGATTGCCGCTGGTATTCGTGAGCGGATGGACGTTCTAAAGGAGATTGACGTTGCATTTGCAGGATTCGGTACTGAAGTCCCTGAGAAGATGACTGACCAGAGCCCGGCCACCGTGAAGTGTTTCTTCGAGTACGTAGGCAGCGGCTCTGACTCTGATAACATACTCAAACGTGTCTACCACCTCATCTGGGGAGGCATGATTCAGGAGTTTCCCGACCTCGAAGAGTGGGCCTCTGCAAAGGCCGACCTCTCCAACCTTACCATTGCCCAGTCCGAGATAATCAGAGCCCGACGAGGCGAGTAGTCCGACGAAGTTGTACTAGAGGGTAGCAGTGTGAAACGGGACCTACGACACCTAGTGTTCATCTGTCTATTACTGGTTGTCTTCACTCCTGTTGTTGTGAATGCCAGTGTTCCAAGTCAGGCTCCGGAAGTCAATCTGGACAGCATCCTCGTTGACGTGTGGGTGCAAGAGAACGGACGTATCAATGTCACGTACTGGATTGAGATCTCAGTGGTTAGTGGTTCTCTTGGAGGCTTCGATCTTCTCGGAATCGAGGAGACAACAGTGGATGACCCAAGTCGCGCCTACGTTGAATGGGGTGGCAGCAGATATGACCTCATTGTGTCCGAGAGAAGCGGAGGCTACGCCCTTGATTGGGTGCCCAAGACACCCGAGGGAGAGACCGTTCTCGTAGTCTTTGGCTACTTCAGCATCAACCGCGTGGTTGAGATGACTACGTCAGTGACCTACGGAGACCTTGGCGTCTTCAACTGGGCACCTGTGCAATGGAATGTTCCCGTGGATTATGAACAGGTGCAGGTGGTCTACCCCATAGAGATGAGTCCGGCATGGATTGAGCCCAGTCATGGCGTGACCACAGAAGGTGCTGAATTCGCGGGATACGTTGTCGACGAGAACCAAGGTCTGTGGTCAGGTGGATCGCGTGATGATTTTGACGAAGAGAACCTGCTTGCATATCCCTACAGCTCGTCGGCGGACCCACGATACTTCACAGTGAGTCTTGAGGAATCGGCACTTGCACCTTACGATCACTTCAGAGTCTTCCACTACACCAATTGGAGCTTCTACGAGGCCTATGCCGAGATGGGAGCCATAGGTTACACCACAGAGCCATACATCAACGCCAATGCAGATACCGAGTTCGAACTCGAGATATACGTGTTCAACTATGGGGATCTGGTTCTTGAGGATGTCACCATAGCGATGTCGGTTCCGGAGAATCTCACGTTGACCTCCGGCTCTGCAATCACCTATCTAGGATCCCTATATGGGGGAGAGGGGATAGAGACCGTCTATAGATTCGTGCCTGCAAACACACCTGAGATTCTGACCATTGAGTTCCAGATTTCAGTAAGCAATCTGAACGGCACATATTGGCAGCAGTTCTCTGTCGATGTATATGTCAGGGAGTACATCCCTCCCCTGCTGACCCCGGAAGCCCTCATTCTTCTCTTCGCAGGAGTAGTGGCAATTGGGCTTGTCTATTATGGCTACAAGAAGGCAACCAGTGGCTATGGTGCCAAATGGACCGCCGATGACACAACCTACGTCTATGAGTCCCCTGAGATTGCCATCCAGACATTTGGAGAGCCAGGGACTGTGGCTGAGCTTGACCCAATTGAGTCCGCGTTCTTCATCAACACAACGCGCCAGAAGCTTGTTTCCATGATTCTGATGTCGTGTGTTAGAAAGGGTGCTGTCCGAGTCCTGTCAACCGATCCGCTTGAGCTATCAGTAACAGGACTGCAGTTCCAGGACCTCACGTACTATGAAGAGATGTTCGTGGCTGCCATAGTCGACGGGCGACTTGATCCGAACCGTGTCGACGAGATGCTAGAGGAGCTTGCCGATAGAGTCCAGGAGAAGGCATGGCAAGCTGACTTCGAGGCCACACGGGCTCATCATGATGAGATGGTTGATGGCGCCTGGGATGAGCTGAATCAGGAGCCCACCCTTGATGGCAGAATGGACTATTACTTCAACCGCAGATACTACGACTCTTGGGCCTGGTACTGGCTCTACATGCACCCAAGGCACAACGACTATCTCAATGACGCCTTTACCAAACCCGGAACTGCAATGGCACCTCCTACGGTTCCAGACTGGTTCGCCGGACTATCCGAGGCCACTGGCAACGCCATCAGCAGCGTTGGCAGAGTGGTGGGAGATGTCGCGGCAACAACGGGCCAAATCATTAACAACGTGGCACAGACAATAGGTAGTGTGCTGAACAATGTGGGCCAGATCATTTCGGAGCCACTGAGACCCTTGATTGAGGGCACAAGTCGCTGTGTCTCGCACGACGCCTGTCATAGTGCCTGTGTGTCCCATGATGCGTGTCACAGTGCATGCCATAGCGCCTGTCACAGTGCCTGCGTGTGCCATAGTGCTTGTCACAGTGCTTGTCACAGTGCCTGCGTGTCAGGAGGTTTCAGGTAGTTGGCAGATATCGTTGCCACAGTCTATCATATGAGTGACATTCACATAGGAGAAGCCGGAGTCAAGACGAAAGACCTTGAACGCGCTATCCGGCGCATTGAGGAAGACGCCTCCTCGTCTCCATCGCCAGTTCTTCTTGTGACGGGGGACCTCACAACAGAGGGGCTCAGAGAGGAATATGAAGGCGCAGCCAGTGTCCTGCTTGAGGTGGGCCTTCCTTCAATCGTAATTCCGGGAAATCACGATGAACGAAACTACGGCTCGGCGATTTTCGAGGAGCTCTTCGGTGAGAGATTCAAGACGTACGAAACAGAGCACTTTGCTCTCTATGCTGCAGACAGCTCCGAGCCAGATAACGACGCCGGCCACGTTGGCCGTGTCAAGTACAATGAGATTCGAGACTTCTACGGAAGGAGCAAGGGTAAGGTGAAGGTCTTTGCCCTCCACCATCATTTGATTCCCGTACCCCACACGGGCAGGGAACATAACGTCGTCGAGGACGCAGGAGATGTGCTTGGTGTCTTGGACTCTGCCAGATGCTCGCTCGTGCTAAATGGACACCGTCATGTTCCGTGGATGTGGCGTCTAGGTGACATGGTCCTCTATAATACAGGAACTCTCCTCTCCAAGAGAGTCAGAGGAGGAATCACTCAGTTGCACACGAAAGTCGAGATCTCAAAGGATGAGGCTGTCTTCACGCTCTGCATGAAGGATGGCTCCAGTCGGCTCTTCGGGCGTTCACCACTGCGGATGTAGACCACGCAATCCTTCACATATGGGAAACCCTAAGTGCAGTTGACGGGAAGCCCCTTACGGTAGCAATGGACGGTTCGAAGGAGTTTGTGCGTCTTTGTGGACAGGTCGGTGGCTTCACGAAGCAGATGACGGGCGTCAGTGTGGTCGACGCCTACTTCGGCCCTGACGAGTTTCATCCTGACCTGATGCAGTACGAAGGCGATCCGAAGACGCTAAGAGAGAATCTCGAGCGGCTGATTGACGCAATTGCAGATGAAGTCGAAGACCCCTTGCGTGAGGAGTACATGAAGGGCGAGGTCATGTCTCTCATTGCAGTCGTAGATTGGCTGTCAGGTTCAAGGATTCCGTATCCTGACCTCGTGGAGGGACTGTTCCACATTCCAATGAAGCGTTTCGGCGAGTCCGTCGTTGATGACTACATCAAGTCTGTTGAAGCAGAGATTGAGGGATACCCTGGGTCTGACCTACGAGAGAAGGTGACGCTCTTTGGCGAGCAGGGGGAAGTTACAGGGGATGAGCTCAGGAGCCTCATAGAGGGGGACCTGCAGGAGAAGGCTGCAGAAGTAGGGGGACTCTTCAGAGAACGTGTGTTCAGCAAGATGGGCGAGCATGTCCAGGACAACGGCGTCATCTACGAGGCCGTAACCGGAGAACCTTGGAGTGGCTACAACTGGTACAAGGGCGACTTCAAGTCACTCAATCAATTCAACGTTGATAACACGTTCAACATGAATACGATAAGAAGTGTCATCTACCACGAGTATGAACACCATGTGTCGAACCTGTGGCGAGAGAAAGAATATCGCGAGACGGGGAACCTAGAACTGGCGATTGTGCCACTGCACACCGGTCGCTGCGTCATCTCGGAAGGGACAGCTGACACAGCTAAGGAGTTCTTGGAAGTCGAGGAAGAGGATCCTGCCGTCAGAGTTGTCAACGAGCTGTACAAATTGAGACGAGTCACGAGTATCAATGCTGCTATCATGCTCAACCACGAAGGCAAGTCTGCAGAGGAAGCAGTAGACTATATGGTCGAGAGGGGCTACAGGACACAGAAGTATGCCTAATCTTCAATCTCCTTCATCGGCCAAAAGACCTCTGATGGTCGTGTCAACTTCTTCGCTCCGTACATCTTCACCTACTTCATAGGCCGGACTGATTTTGTGTTTCCGACGTATGCGAAGGCCAAGGAACATGGGGAGCTTCGTGAGTTCTATAGGACAGTCTACCTTAACCCATACTCGGGCTCTAGTCTGACTTGGGAGAAGGCTTTCGAGTGGCTTTGATAGAGGCGTGAGCCGGGGCCAAACTACAGCCCGAGGACGCCGTCTGTCATAACTACTCGCTCACGTCCATCGGCATACGTCACTGTGACTGTTGGTTTGTCAACCAAGAAGTCCTGATGGTTCGCGGAATTATTCGCCACGACACCAGGATAATCCATGTTGTTGCCGAAGGCTACGTGGATGGTGTTGCCCACCTTCTCGCTCTCTAGGAATTCCTCGACTATCCGTGCTTTGGGATTGAGTCCAAAGGCGAACTCCCCGACATGCTTCGCCATCTCATCCGTGGCCTGAGCCTCTTCAATGATCTTGATGGCCTCTCCGTCATCAGATGAGAGCGACTGGACCCTGCCATCCTTGACTTCCACAGTCACCGGCTTCTTCAGCGGCCCCACGCCACCGACAGCAAGGTCGCACACGAGTCTGCCGTTCATGCCGTTCTCTACAGGCCCTATGATCACCTCGCCTGTTGGCAGATTCATCCATTTCATGTCCTTCCAACTGATTGATGTGTCAGTGAACCAAGTCCTCCCCTTGACATTCAGTGTGAAGTCGCTGCCTCCCGGAGCCTTAACGTGAACCGACTCCACATCCTGGAGGAGTGCAATCAGGGCCTTCGCGTGAGCCTGCATTCCCGCATTCTCCTCCTTCGTGAGGGCCAGTGCGCCTTCGGTCAGCATGTCCATGGTGATGCCTGGGCAGTGGCCAAGACGTGATCTACCCTTCCGTGTCTGGAGCTTGATGATCCTGATTCTGAAGGGGGTCTCCTGCGCGTTGCCTCGCAGGGTGTTGATGAAGATGTCCGGCTGGTTCTGAGCATTGATCATCTCAACGAGGTGAGGGGGCACATCCTTCCGGTAGACATCCTCCTTCGTATCTAGGACCACCATCCTCGTCCATAGGCCAAGCTCGATGGCCCCGTCTGCAAAGGCCTGCGCGACATCTCTTCTCACGTCATCCGTGACAATCAGGATTGATTCTCCGGGTCTAGCCTCAAGGACGGCCTCAAGGGCATTGGCAGCCGCTGTCTTCGCATCCATTGTCATTTCCTCTGTTGCGTCGGTGGTATTCCTGCTTTAGACTCTTGCGAATCAAGCCCAACAGGAAAGAATGAGGTGGTGTGGTGTTCTCCACCACACCAATTGCACTACCTTGAACCCTGCGCAGCAGAGTATGCCCTATCCAGTTCCTGCCTCATCGGACCCTTGATCTCGCTGCCTGTGAACTCACCCTCCTTCTGGCGGATGAACACGTACAGCAGAGTAACGTAGACAATGTCAAAGGTTCTCAGGACTAGAGCACTTGGTATCGAGGCGAAGACGGTGAAGACAAGCGCAAACCCAATGATGGCGAGCATGCTACCGTCCCAGAGCCAGCCGAGCAGCGCTCCTGCAGCTGCAAAGCCGATGAAGAACATAAAGGCGAGCACTCCGAAACCCCACCTGACGGCGGTCTCTTTGATCATCACGTCGACGAAGTTCTTCCTTACCAAGCCCGCACTACGCTTGATGCCATCCTTCGCACCCAGCTCTTCTGCCACCATGGCAGGGATGGTGAAGAAGTTGATCAGTGCCCAGACCCAACCAATGACTCCTTCTGCAGCATACCCTATTCCTCTCCCTATGGGGGACGAGGACCGCCTCGCGACGGCACTGATAATCATCCTGACGATTGCGACCAAGACGCTCATGATGCTTAATGCAATTAGGCCTCCTACCACTCCCAAGGATGCCTTTACGCCATCGCCCAGAGAGGGGTCTCTGCCACGCATATAGATGTAGGTTATGGCTGACGTAGTAGAGTAGGCGAAGTTGTAGAAGAAGATCGTCACGAAGAGGTAGACGACGATTCCGACAGCGAAAGGCCATCCGTTCTCCAACGTCAGTTCGACAGTGCCGAACACGACATCGGGCATGAAGTAGACTAGAATGCCGCCGAAGAGCAGCGCAGATACAAGAGTGAAGATCATTGTCAGGAGAGGAGGCACGAATGTCCCCTTCTCGTCGAGGGTCACCTGTCCTGTCAGCTTGATTATCTCACCAGCTCTTCTTACTCGGTTCTTGAAGACGGTGAAGAGTAGCACAGTGATAAGGAGAGTGAACAGGCCTGGGATGAATACGGGCCATATCGTTTCAATGGGCGCCCCCATAAGGAGCACAAACACTGGGATCGCCAAAGTGAGTAGGTTCATCACGCCGGCGCCGATGTAGATGAGCGTTCCACCAAGCCTCTTGGCGGCAGTCGATGCCAAGAGTGCCATGATGATACTCAAGAAGATCAGGCCGCCAACAGCCACTCCCACAAGCCACAGATTGTCCGTGAGAAGGGCTGGTACGCCGAGGTCAGTCAGCGCACCGATTATCTGGGAACTGTATTCCACCCATAGATTCCAGAGGGCAAACACTCCAAAACCAATGAAGCCGCCGAATACTACAAGAATCCCGGCTATTGCCTTCTTATGGCTTGGATACTGCTCTCTCTTGTGATACTCGAAAAGATCCGAACGAGCCAAGTCAAACACTCCTCCTCAGCATCTTTGCTGATGAAATGACATGCCGACTGAGTTTGTATTAAACCTTGGCACCTTCTGCGTTCTGTCTGGCCCCATGACAAGTTATTTTTGATGAGCGGCATAACTATAATCATGGAAAACATCCAGTACTGCGCACCTGGTCACATCTTCTGTCGTGCCAACAAGATTCTGCTTGCTGTGGATGGGAGTGCTGGCTCTGCGAGAGCGGCAACGGCCGCCTTTGAAGTTGCAGAGATGACGAAGTCCAAGCTATTCATCGTTCATGTTGTTCCGAAGCATGTGGTTCAGCAGTTCGCTCTCATGTCTGACTCTGACACCGACGAGATCTTGGCCAGATATGAGCGACGCGGACGAAAACTGCTTGAAGGATACAAGGAGTCTGCAAAGGAGTACGGTGTGGAAATCGAGCTCTTGCTTGATGTGGGATCGCCTTCTGAGAGAATCGTGGCACAGTGCAAGGCGACGGGAGCAGATTTGATCGTGATGGGGTACGAAGGCGCCACTGGAGGCAGCAAAGCTGGCCTTGGCAGCGCGACTGAGCGAGTCATGCTTGGAACTGAGTGCCCTGTTCTCATCGTGAAGTAGGGCCCGCTCTGTACGACCAAAGCTATTTGTGATAACTCTGCGTAGTAATACTATGGAGGACATCCTCTACCAGGAGCCGGGTCGTCTCTTCTGGAGGACAAGGAGAATACTGCTTCCGGTTGATGGTAGCAAGGGAACCGCAAGAGCTGCGACTGTGGCGTACGAGCTGGCGGAAATAACTGAGGCCAAACTGTACATCTTGCATGTGATAAACATCGGAATGGTTCAGCAGATTGCCACTATGTCAGAAAGCGACTCCCTTGATGTGCTTACTCGCTACATGAGTCACGGCGAGAGGCTTCTAGAAGCCTACAAGAAGGCCGCCTCGGAGTATAATCTGGACATCGAACTCCTGCTGGAGCAAGGCCTTCCCTCTGACAGGATAGTGCACGTGTCTCGGGAAAAGAGGATTGATGTTGTCGTCATGGGCTCAAGCGGCGCCGAGGCACAAGGACGGGGGGCCCTTGGAAGTGCCACCGAGCGCGTTGTCCGGAAGGCCCCCTGTGCGGTTCTCGTCATCAAGTGATTTCAATCTGGCCTAGTCCATGTCGAGATCCTGGACCATCTTGATTATGCTTCGTATCTGGAGAAGGTTGTACGCCGGTTCAGCAAAAGACACCGCTATCTCTCTTGCATCCTCCTCAGGTACACCTTCTCTTACCAAGGTTTTGTACATTGTCCCTGCACCTTTCTTCACTTGGCCGCGAGCCTTCCTGAGGGCCCACCAGACATTGAACAACAACCTAGGCCCATAGCCTAGGGCTGTCGCTGTGAGGGATGCAATGGCCCTAGCGGTACCCATCTCTAATCGTACTCCAGATCTTCTGCGTCTTCTATGTCTTCGTCATCGTAGTTGGGCGACCTGCGCCGCTTCTTACCTGTGGACACGCTTGCTTCTTGACCGACCATCCTCATGATGCTTTGGAAGTCAAGCGCACCGACGAACTTCTTTGTCATATCCAGTGCAACATCTTCAGGGATTCCCTCTTTGACGAGGTTGCTGTAGAACTGCCCTATGCCTTTCGCCATTTCCCCTGCCGATTCAGGACCATAGATGCTGTTTATGAGCCCCCTTATTAGCTTGGGAACCGATTCGTTTACAGCGCCCAACAGAGCCGGGAGGGCATCTGCAATCTCTCTCAGCTCGTCTGCATCGCTTGAGGAGCTCTCTCTCTTAGCTTTCTTCTCGGAGTGTTCTTCACTCATTGGTTAATCACCATGTATACTATAGAGTGGTCACTTCATATTATGATGGTGGGTAAAAGTGACCATTTGTGTGTTCATCACTGGTCAGAGAGCCTAGTCCCTTACCAGTGCGAAGTAGCGCGCTCTCTCGTCTTCGTCGTCATCCACTACCTTGAGAATACCACGACCAACAAGCATGTTGACGCGTTCTCGCACAATCCGCCTTGAAGCAGTTCCTCTCTCTGATCTTACAACTGCCGTTATCTGGCTGATGTTCAGGGGTCTAGAATCATCTAGGGCTTTGATGATTTTCCAGCTGATGTCGTCCTTCTTCAAGTCTCCAAACCTGGACTCAAGTCTCTCTGCCTTGGTGAACTTCCCCATCAACTTCACGAGCCCGTCATAGAACTCAAAGCCCTCCCTGATGACGCGTGCCGAATCGCTGACCTCTTCTATTCCAGGGCCAATCCTTTCTATCAGGGCCTCAACCCGTGCCAAGCGATCCGATATCTCTGACAGCTTGTCCTCCACTTCTTCTAGTGTGAGGTTATCGCCTCTGGAGTCAGAGTCTCTCTTGCTCAATCCGGATTCGCCTGGTTGAGGATGGACTAGAAAGTGATAAGTCTGATGGACCAAGTCAGTTTTTTCGGCACAGACCAGACCACAAAGGTGTGAACAGGCTTGACTGATGAGAAGGACCTGACAGACGAGAGGGAAAACGTGCAACCTCTGCGCGATCTCTTTCACTTCACTCACTTCTCTCGGTTCTATCGCCTGTACGTCCCCGCTTCCATCCTAGTGGGTCTGGCTTGCGGCCTATTCATGGTTGCATTCCAGCTACTCATTGATGGATTCGCGTTTGCTTTCGCATATCTTCAAGTCCCTCTCTTCGTGGCTCCCTTGGTTGGTGGTCTGTTCTCTGGGCTTCTGATCTACGCTGGCAGAAAGGAGATTCAGGGAAGTGGGATTTCCAAAGCGATTGAGATGACGCACAAGCCGAGTTCACTGCGACCCGGTACCACGGTGACGAAGCTGGTCGCGACGTCTGTGTCAATCGGCTCTGGCAACCCGGTTGGTAGAGAGGGGCCTGCAGTCTTGATTGGGGCTGCGGTTGGCAACAACATCGGCCGGGGACTTGGTTTCAAAGATGATTCGTACCTTAGGGTCTTCCTAATGATGGGAAGCGCCGCAGCTACTGCAGGTATCTACAAGGCACCTCTGGGAGGCGCGCTCTTTGCCACCGAAGCACCATACCGCAGAGATGCTCGACTCGGATACTTCGTACCCACAGTCATTGCAGCTCTCACATCCTTCTCCATGTTCAGCTGGCTCTATCCGATTCTCTCGGGAAATGGGTCTGGTCCTCTGTTCACATTCACGGCTGAGTTCGATTTCCAGCTGGCCCACATACCTCTCCTTGTCTTCTTCGGAGTTGTCGCTGGACTTGTTTCCATTCTGTTTGCAGTCGCTCTCATGGCAACACGCAACTTCTTCACGGCTAGGTTTCCCGATTCCCTGGACCCCGTCCTCGGCTCACTGCTGGCATGCATTGTGATCTTCCTGACCTCTCTTGTCATTGACCCAAACCTGACGATAGCTGGGATGGGATACGAAGTCATTGAGTTCCTCGCGCGGAATCCCCAGCCTCTCTTGATTGTCGTCATCCTCTTGTTTGGCAAGCTGTTTGCGTCATCCTTCGTGGTGGCTGGCAGAGTCTCAGGTGGTGTGCTTGCTTCCTCTTTGTTCGTTGGAGCGATGCTCGGATCCTTCTTCGGAGAGATATTCTTCCCTGGCAATCTGCCTGCATTCATTGTACTCGGCATGGGTGCGGTCCTCGCTGCCACAACGAACACTCCGGTGGCAACAACGATTATGATGCTTGAAATGAGTCTGTCCTTTGAGCTGGTCATTCCCTTGGTGATATGCGTTTCAATCTCCTATCTGGTAAGTGGCGGAACGTCGCTCTATGAAGGTCAGAAGGTCTCTCGCGACGACGAGGAGCGCGACTACTACGCCCCTGTCAACATATTCCCTGAGGAGTTTCTAGGATACGGCGACCTCGACCCCTCCCATGCCGAAGACACCAATTCCATTCCCCAAGCGGACTCTGAGGAATCTGACCACATAGATTAATCAGGATTCTGTCACATGTCTTATAGTATTGGAGAGTCTGGGAACGCGTGGTCCCAGCCTCTGCTATCTCAGGGAGGATTAGGATTGCATCGGAAGGCCTTCTGCCTTGTTTTCGTCACTTTTCTTGCAGCTTCAGGCGCATTTGTCGCTGGATACCACACGTCCGAAGCCACCGTCACCGGAAACCAGGTCCCCACCGGCAGCCTGGACTTCTTTTCACTCACGAAGACGTTCGGGGACTCGATACCGGTCGTGGTCCGGTTCAACCAGCCCATGAGTGCGCAGTTGAAGAACACATTGCGTGTCTTGGATCTCACATTCTGCCTTGGAAGCGCAGATGCTAGTCACGTCGGTCCCTTCTATCTGATTCAAGGAAGCCCGGGGGGCCTCACGACTCTACAGGGTCTTGGCGTGATATCTGAAGTGGCTCCGCAGACACCTTCCCACTACTTGGAGTCTCCTCGTGATCTCTCTATCCCTGAGATTGGTGCTGATGCGGTATGGAACCTCGAGGACTACTTGGGTAGTAACGTCACAGGAGAGGGAATTCTGATTGCGGACCTAGACTCCGGTGTAGACTGGCGGCATCCTGACCTCTGGTTTCCGTCAGCAAATCGAACCTACTCGTGGCTTGAGAGCGGACCACCTGATGCCACCTTCACAAATGGCACTGATGGAGTGGATCTTGACGATGATGGGGTGATCTCCGCCGATGAGGTCCTCTACTGCTTGGATCTCGACCAGAATGGCCAGTACAACACCCGCTTTGAGTGGGTTTGGGCTGATACAATAGGCCAGAATGCGTTCCCGGACTATGGCGAGCCATTCTTTGTAGTGAACGACACCTCTGGAAACGGGCTCCTTGATTTGGGTGAACCACTCACTGAGCTGAACCAGCCCAAGACGAAATACATCTTCGAGAAGGATCCCCTCTTGGGTACTGTCAGGATGTGGGAACGCAATGTCAACCTTACTTGGAGCAGCCACAGAGACGACAGTGCAGCAGGAGGTGGCCATGGTACTGCTGTGGCGGGAATCCTCCTTGGCGGGCAGATTGGCTTTCGGGACTACGTCGGAGTTGCACCGGGAGCAGAGCTCCTGATGATCCGCGTGATAGGGGATCCCAATACATATCTCACAATCGAGGAAGGCCTCACCATCGCCAACAACACGGGCGCCGATGTCATCTTGACTGAGATTGGGTCTTGGACATATCACTACCTTGACGGAAGCTCGCTTGTGGAGCAGATGATTGACCAACTCGTCGCGGATGGCATCCCTGTCATATCTCCCAGCGGAAATCTAGGGGGGAAGGACAAGCATAGCTTGTTCAATCCACCTCCAGGGACCCCCTTCCAGGTTGAGTTCTCGATTCCTCCACCGGATGGTACGTACGTGACGGAAGACATCGCTGAAGTCTACATCACTGTCCTCTCTGTTGATCCAATCGACTTCAGCTCCTGCAACTTCAGCCTCATAATGGACAGGAGTATGGTTCCTGCGCCGCCAATCACTGTCTATCTCCATCCGGGGCTCGGCGAGTTCAATTGGTTTGCAGAGCCGATTGTGGCACCGCCTGGCTTCATAATTGAGTCATTCATTTCTCAATCTTCACGAGGTACTAGCATGCTGGGGATATGGATTCACGGTGTCCTCCCCACAACCGTGGCGCCACCCTTCCATATGCTCAATGTCACTGCTCCCACTGATGCCACGTTCCACGGGTACATCTCTGATGACCAAAGCTCTTGGACAGGCGGATGCACTTGGCAGACGATGGTCTCTGACGATTACGAGATTTGCTGGCCGTCAACTGCTGACACCGCTCTTAGCGTTGCCAGCTATCACACGAGGGGGCTCTACGGAGGTGCAATCGGAACACTTGCGTCCTTCTCGAGCAGAGGGCCGCGTATAGACGACATTGCCAAGCAGGGTGTTGCCGCACCCGGCGGATATGATGTCATCTCAGACTATGCCAATGGCACACCGTGGCAATCCTGGTACAACGGCGAGGGGCTTCTTCCCTTCGGTCAGTCATTTGGCAGCTACCGTTTGTTCAGTGGGACAAGTGCATCAGGGCCTCATGTAGCTGGCACTGCGGCGTTGATACTGCAGGTCAATCCAAGCATCGGGACTATAGTCCCCGACATAATCAAGAGCACTGCGACCGAGGACTCCTTCACGGGGGCAGTCCACAACTCACTGTGGGGTTGGGGGAAGCTCAATGCCTTCGAGGCCGTGAGCCAAGTAGCGCCTGATACTGAACCGCCAGTATTTGGCAGTCATGAACGAACACCTCTCATCCCGACAAGCGCACAGAGTGTGACCATGAACGTGAGTGTGAGCGACAATGATGCCTTGGATACTGTCATCCTCAGCTACTACAACGGCACTCACTGGAACAACGTGACCATGTCGCCAAGTGGATCATTCTACATAGGAATCATCCCTGCCCTTCCCAATGGTACTAGTGTCGACTACTGGTTCCTGGCAAATGACACTTCAGGGAACTGGGGCGTCACAGGCGTGTTCAACTACGTGGTTCTAGACACAACAACGACAACCACAACCACTACAACTACAGGGACCACGTCAAGTGGCACAACGACCTCTGGCACATCCACGACCACACCTGCCACAACCGCAAGCACAGATGAGCAGCTCGACACCCTGCGACTCGCTCTGGCGCTGAGTGTTGTATTCGCGTTCATTGTCCTCTACATCGTGTATTCAAGGAGAAGGAGTGCAAGCGGGCAGGGGTGATGCCCGATGCAGTCTGAGCATGGCTTATATGAGCTTTGAGTACATCGAAAGTCAGCGAGATACGGACTACTCTGGGTCGATAACATGAAGATGCTCAGCAAGTTCACACTCAATTTGGGCAAGAAGAAGGAGATGCCTGTCGAAGTACTGGTTGACTCCGAGAGCACTATCCTGCTGATTGATTGCCGCTGTTGTGAGGAGTTCGTATCAAGCAGACTCCCAGGCGGAGTGCTCATTCCTATCGCGTCTTCGCTGAAGGACTTCTTTGGCAGTAGAGGTATGCGAAATACATCTGTCAACGTCAATGGCGTCATGATGCGACGAACATACAAGGGCATCATTGATGAGTCTGAGCTTCCAGAGATGACACGTGAACTTGAGCAGGCTGTGGAGAAGTTCACGAAAAAGAGGAAGGTCAAGTAGTCCCCAGAGAACTCTGAGAAGAAAGCCTGTGAGGAGGTGGTCCTCCTCACGTAGAATCACTGGTTTCTCTTCTGGAAGTCCTTCATGAACTGCGCGAGTTTCTTCACACCTTCCAAGGGCATAGCGTTGTAGATGGAAGCTCTCATGCCTCCCACCGATCTGTGGCCTTTGAGACCTATGAGATCAAGTTCAGCAGCTTCCTTCGCACACTTGTCCTCTAGTTCAGGATTGGCCATGGTGAAAGTGACATTCATCAGAGAGCGCGAGTCCTTGCGCGCGTGACCCTTGTAGAAGCCATCAGATGCGTCAATCGCATCATAGAGCAGCTTGGCCTTCTCTCTATTCATCTTCTCCATCGCTTTCACTCCTCCCAATTCCTCGAGGTAGTCCAGAGAGAGCTTGCAGATGTATACTGCAAAGACTGGTGGAGTGTTGAACATGGACTCAGTGTCTGTGTGGGTCTTCCACTTCATCATTGTGGGGGTCTTCTCGCTGACTCTTCCGAGCAGGTCCTCTCGAACGATGACGAGGGTGACGCCTGCTGGTCCGAGATTCTTCTGAGCTCCGGCATATATCACGCCAAAGTCTTTCACATTGACTTCCCTGGCCATGAGATCTGATGACATGTCGCAGACCAGAGGCACATCAGAAGGCACGTCGGGCCAGTAGTTCCATTCGGTACCGTAGATGGTGTTGTTGCTAGTTATGTGGGCAAAGGATGTTCCGCTATTGAACTTGAAGTCCTTCGGAATGTAGCTGAACTTCTCGTCCTCGGACGAAGCCACCACATTCACCTCTCCGAACAGCTTTGCCTCTTTGATGGCCTTGGTTGCCCAAGTCCCCGTGTTCACATACTCCATCTTCTTGCCAGGCAGGCTCAGATTCGCAGGAGCCATGTAGAACTGTGTTGATGCCCCGCCGCCCAACCAGATGATCTTGTAGTCGTCAGGAACGCCCATGAGCCTTTTCACCTGGTCTGTGGCCTCGAGCATAGTCTTATCCCACTCCTTTGATCTGTGGGAGATTTCCATAACCGACATACCCGTTCCCTGGAAGTCTAGAAACTCATCCCTCGCTTTCTCAAGAACCTTGAGTGGCAGAGTCGCTGGGCCCGGATAGAAGTTGAACACGCGCTTCGTCATGTTTCCTTACACCTTGCCTACTATAGCTTGTAGATTGTGAATCCTGTCCACACCTTCGGATGGAAGAATGTGCTCTTCTGGGGCATGCATTCCAGATTCCTGGACACTGCCTCGACTTCTTCTATCCTGGTGGGATTCATGAAGAAGACTGCCTGAGAAGAGCCCTTCACAGCGCTGATGGACTCGTCAACTGCGTCACCAATCCCCTTTATGTACGTGACGAAACCACCACCACTCATTGTGCCCTGAGCAAGCTTCTCCTTGTCGATGCCAAGCATCTTGTCAAGAACCAGGGTATGTAAGATGGCTACGTCCAGTTTCCGCAGTTCTGGCGACTTGTCTGGGAGTAACTTCGCCATCACGTCTGTGTTCCTCAGAGTGAGCGTGTAGAACTTCCCGTCGTCCACGAAGAGGCCGAAGGCGTGTTTCCCTTTCTTGAAGTCCTTGTTCATCAGATCGAACATCTCGCTCTTGTCGCCAAAGGCCTCCACATCGAAGTATTCCTCGATGTCTTTGAGTAGTCTGTCCTTTGAGAAGTCCTCAAGATTCTGAACCAGTCTGTGAGTTGGAAGGACGACTAACCCGGGATTCGAGATGTTCACAAAGGTCAGCATCCGGTATTTGGCTGATTGGAGTTCTGGATTCTCCTTTGACAACGCAAGGGCTGTCTTGTATCGGTGATGTCCGTCTGCAATGATGACGTACCTTGACTCCATTGCCTGAGAGAGCTTCTCGGTCTTGTCCTTCTCATCTATCTTCCAGATTCTGTGTCGAACTCCCTCGGCATCTGTGACATCTGCCACCGGGTCGTCCTTCATCTTCTCCTTGAGTAGTGAATCCACTGTTCCTTCATGGTCCGGATAGATCACGAAGATCTGTCCGAAGTTGGCCATGGCCGCACGGCACAGGCTCAACCTGTCCTGGATATCTTTTGGCAGAGTCTCTTCGTGTTGTAGCACTCCCGAGAACGGGCCGGTAGATGGCTCTCCAGACGCGAACTCCTCAAGCTCTATCAGTCCTATGAATCCGAATCTGAACAGCTCTTCTCCATCCACTTCGAAGTTCTGTCCGTAGACGTAGAAGCTCTCCTCAGCGTCTTGTTCGAGGACGCCGTCCTTCATCCACATGTCCAGCTTCACGCTTGCACGGGTGTACTGATTTTCAGATTCTGTGTCAGAATCAGTGGGCTTGTTCTTGATAATCCAGGCCATGTTGTACTCAGACAGGCTCTGGAGCTCGTCTACCTTCGCGCCCTTTATGATGTCATAGGGGGGAGTCACAACTCGGTCAAGGTTGCCAACCTTTGCCTTGTTGAATCTGAAGGCCCTAAACGGCTTCACTCTAACCATTAGTTCACGCTCCTTGGGTGGTGACTGTGTGGAACCACTCACAGTCGCACTTGGCTTCGCACGCCTGCTGATTTGTCATAAGTCTTTCTTTCTGGAGAGAAGTCGTCTGGGCTAGACAGAACGTCAAACTTAAATGAGAACGGGTGACGTTCGCGCGAATCATTTCAACGCGGGGGATATCAATGGAATTCTGTGAGAAATGTGGAGCAATGATGCTTCCAAAGAAAGTGGAAGGCCGGAAGAATCCCGTCCTGAAGTGCCGCGAGTGTGGACATGAGAAGTCCTTGCGCACAGAACCAGACTACAAGGTTGAGTATCGGATAAAGCACACACCGCGTGAGAAGATCGTCGTTGTCGAGGACGCTGAGGCAAAATCCGACGAGATGAGCGAAGATGAACGCCGAGAACGGCGCAAGATGATTCTAGAGTTCTTTGAGGATGAAGACTGATACATCTCGGGGAACGTTTAATACTCACTTGATGGAATAGTACGAGTGCCACTTGAATTGGGCCGTACGAAACCATCTAGTTTTGCAGTCCCACATAGCTGGGCTGTACACTTACGCCGGAGGACTTGAAGGAGATGGATGCACGACTACACCATGATGCTCGCACGTACATAATGGAACACGGGAATACTTCTGATAAGGTCAGGGCTCTGGCCGCTGGCATTGAGACATCCGAAGATGTCCGCACGCAGATCCTCAACGAGATCAAGGCATCTATGAACAAGGATGGAGGCATTTCTTTCGGCTACCGTGTGGGAGCTCCTGGTTCAGTGAAGGAGACCGCAGAGATGCTGACCCTAGTTGCCTCTTGGCCCTCCTTCGCAGAGGTATCGAAGAAGCTGACCAAGTTTCTCGTCTCGAGGCAGAAGAAGGACGGCGGATTCGCTGAGGCTCTCAATCTGGACCCATACATCGAGGACTACTGGGGCTCAGCAGGAGGACGCGATTTCTACCCTGTTGGAAAGAGCGTCACTTGGCTAACAGGCAAAGGCCTCGGTGCTCTTGCGCTGGCTGATGGCGTGGATGAAGCTCGTCTCCGAAAGGCTCGTGACTTCTTGATCTATTCACAGAACGAGGACGGTCACTGGCCAGACTACAAAGACCAAGGCGTTTCGGATCCATTGGCCACTGGTAACATCTTGGAAGGTCTCAGCTTGGCAGGAGTGCCCGTAGAACATAGGGTCGTGAGAGACGGCCGAGCTGCATTGATGCAGCATCTCAAGGACTGCATTGAGGCAAAGTCTCTGTTCGACATGGCAGACCTGCCAGCTGTCGGAAAGCCTCAATCTGACATCGAGACGAAGTTGGTTGGAGCTGGTCTGGAATTCATCATCGAGTCTCAGCGAGATGATGGGGGATGGGCTCCAATGGGTGCCAAGAAGAGCGACCCCCGACTTACCTCCATCCTAGTACTGGTTCTCAAGAGGTGTTACGCAGACTTATAGGACATGCACGGATGTGCCTCGTACAGAACGCCTGTCCTACCCCTTCTGCGGAATCGTTTCTCAGAAGCCTTTACAAAGGGGAATGTTCTACTCAGCATTGTACAAGAACGAATTGGAACCGTGTATCAAATGAACCTGAAGGTGCGTCGAAACGGAGAGCTGGTGGAGCTCCGAAAGGTCGAGCTTGAATCACTAAGCCCACCCCTCTACCGCACCCTCATTGGATACAACTCCTTGAAGCGTCTTGGCTACTCAATCTCCTTCATACGTCCAAAGAAGAGCGCCTCTGGCGAGTTCGAGAGGATCAGATACAACTTCATCGAACGAGGGATAATGACGAAACAGCTTGAGGGCGAGCTCGAACCTGATATGAAGCGAGGAATTCTCAATCAGCTTCCTAGAGGGGATTTCTCCATCATCCTCCTTCTTACCCAGATACCTCGCAGAGGAGTCAACATCCGACTGGACAAGTTCGAGTACGAGTTCTTGGGCTGCATTCTCATGCGAAATGACGAAACGCTCGATGTGGTCATGAACACCACTCCAACCCGCGACTTGCTCATGCCAATGTATGAAGGTGGCGACTCAGACACCGCACCTGAGCCAGCATAGACTCCTACTCCTTAGAGAAGGGTGTCACACTCTCTTCGAGCTTCCTGATCTCATCTCGTTTCCTCTTCGTACGATACCCTGCGAGAGCAGCTCTACCCCCGAGGATCAAGAACGGAACGATATACCATATGATGAGTAGTGTGAAGTCGAATTGCATTTGTGGTTCAAGATTGTCGCAGTCTGAACCAAATTAAGCGTATCTCATAGGGCATCCTGACTCAGCTTTATCAGGAGCCTCCGGTTAGCACAGAAGGGGTCCTGAACTGTGCCACGAAGTGCTCGAGAAGTCCCAAAGGAGATCGCAGCCTTTGGCGAGCGACAATTCAATGAAACGGGTGCTGCAGCCGTCGAAGTCCTTCGAGTGAAGGCAGCAACAATGAGGAAGCACTTCAGCAAGCTTAGAGGTGTTACATACCTTGTATCAGTGATTTCCCTCGATCGAGTTCGAGTCTACTTCTTCACACAGGCCGGCGTTATGGTCATTGGCGAGAACCTGGAGCCCTCCAACTACGCAGCGATACGAAGGAGTTCCCGTCTTCTTGCTAAATTCGAGAAGCCTCGAGAACTGACGCCAGAGGAGAAGCGGATTGAGGCCACGGAGGAGTTGAGATCCGAGTTCAGAAAGGCCTTGAGGAGAGTATCAAGATTCCTCGCATCCAAGGAACCTGACTTCCCGAACCTGTTCGTTGCGAAGGCCCTTGATGCAAGTCAGCCTCAATCGTTCGGGTCCGCATTCACCGATGATGGAGAGGTGGTCTTTGATGAAGGTCAACTCGGACAGAGCTGGAGCGATGCTCTTCTCTCTCGGGTCGCTTTTGTGGTCATGCTTCCAGTCAAGCAGAGGCAGTCCGAGGTGCCCAGTCTGATTGGCAACTCTCTGGCGACCACGCTGATGAAGCCAAACAGGAGAAGTGAGTGGCTGAAGAACTGGCAGGGTCATAGTAAGGATACGGCTTGGACGCCCCTGGTGGAGCACCTAGCCACGCATGTTGACACATACAGGAGCCCACAATATCAGTGGCTTAGAACTCTGCTCTCCCGCACAGAGCCAAACCCCTCACTGACAGATTTCTCCCATGCGCTGAAAGCGATACACGACGAGTGTGTATTGCCAATCGGCACGGAGGAGTATCATAAGATTGCAGGTTACGCGAACGAGTGCAGTTCTCCACGAAAGCTTCAGAATAGCAGGTTTGAGCTCCCAAGTGTCCATCTGTCTCCTCGAGTGCTTTCCGTTCCCGAGGGGCTCGGCCTATCCCTCGGAAAGGGGGCGCGGGCTGATGAAGCAGAAGCTTGGGCCCAGGTCTCATTCAGAGAGGGAAATGCCGCTGGCACGCTGCAGATTGGCCAGAGTGGCACGCAAAGAATCGAGCGAATTGACTACATCCTGAATCTTGAGGATGTATATCCATCTACAGGAGGGCATATCTCTCAAGGGTCACAGATCATTCAGAGGGCACTCCAGTTCTTTGGAGTCAGGAGTAATCCATTAATCACCTTCCAAGCAGAGATCGCGCCCAGTGACTCCACACTCAACGCGACAGAGCGAGCAGTGCTTGAAAGACTACTGCTCGGGAAGAGAGAGATAGTCCTGAACTCATTGATTGGCTCCCCTCATGTCGTCGATTCATTGGTCAAGAAGAAGCGAATCGTCATCGTGCCGGACTTCCATCATCTGGGAGTGAAACCTGACTTCTTGTTGCACGGTGAGTATGAAGGCGTCCTGAAGATCGCTCTAGAGAACTCCCTAGAGGCAACAGTATTCAGATTGGAGGAATCTGCATATGCCGTTGTCTCATCACCCTCAACTTGGAGAAGAGGGTTGCTCTTGGATTCCTCGAGAACGAGTGTCAGCCTTTGGCCGGTAGTTGAAGTCCTCTCAGAGAGGAGGATTCTTCGGCATGAGCCCTTCCCCACTAGCTGAGTGTTTCCACAATCGTGCCGATTGCTCGAGTGTTGGCTTCTCTCAGCACAATCTTGTCTCCCACAGTCACGGCCTCGGGGGAGGTCATGAACTCCAGTCTTACGCGAGCGAAGTCTCCAACGCTAAGGTAGTCTGATTCGTAGATTCTCTTCAGAACTACCGTCTGCTGAATTGTGTGACTCTGCATGACTGGGGAGTAGCCGACAGATATTCTCGTGGGATGCCTCGTCACCACGATGTTCGCTTCAAAGGAGCGGCACCCATTGGAGTTGTATTCCGGGTCGGAAACGAGCTGCCCTCTGCGCACTTCGTGCGCGTCGACGTCCTTGATATCGAATCCGAAGAGGTCTCCGGACTTCACGCTCCCGATTCTCTTCTTGAACATCTCTATGCTGAATAGCCTGCCCTCTTGGAAACTGTTGGTTGAAGACGGTCCGATTGCGACAACCTGCCCCTTCTTGAAAAGACCGGAGCTGACAGTCCCAGTGACAACGACGTTGGTTCCTTTGATTCCTCTGTATACCTTGTCTACGTACGCCCTCGCTGGGTCTGAAGGAGAGAATCTCGTGGAATCAAGTGGAATCTGCTTGAGGAATGCGCTGAGCAGACTTAGTGATGAGCTGTCCAGTGCAGATGTCAGGAAGATTGGAACGATAACACCATTTCGTATCTCTCGCAGGACGGGTGCGATTTCTGCCTCCTCGCGAACGATCACCGGGATTCGACCCATGTCCTTGAGGCTTCTGCGAAGTACACCCATGACGAGTTCCATCTCACTGTCCTTTGTCCTGTCGACTTTGGACAAGGCTACAATGAGCGGGGCCTCTTGGTTCGACATGAGAATCAAGTGCTCTCTAGTTATCTCATCTAGTCGGGGAGTGCCTGTCTTCTGTTCTTCTTGCCTGATTAGGTGGGCCTCTTCTGGGCCTGGAATCAGAACAAGACCGTACTGAGCATCTGCCCCGAGTATGCTACGAATCATGGTCTTGCTATACTCCCTATGGCCTGGCGCATCGAAGAACGTCACTATTCTCACTGACTGGTCCAGGACCCGGGCGGACTCCTCTTTGCTCAGAGGGTTCTCGGTTGCGATCTTAACGCCGCTTTCGTCGAAGCCCATGAAGGCGAGATGTATGTCTGCTGTCTGCCCTCGAGTGATTTCCTGAGGATGCTTGAGGAGAAGCGACCGAGCCCTCCCCTTGCCGTTGTCCGGCCTTCCTGTCACCAACGCACCGATCAGGCTCGATTTCCCGGAGTTCACACGGCCCGCCACATTGATTGAACACGTTTCCTTGACTTCTCGTGCTTCGATTCTCTTCAGGAGATAGATTCCGACCAGACCCTCCTCTGTCTCTGCGCGCTCTTCTTCAACTATCTCAACAGAGGCCTCTTCGCAGAGCTTCGCCAAGATTCTCTCTGCCGTCACAAGGGACTGCTCGCTGAGTCCATGTATCTTCCATTCTCTGCCTCCTATGTCCTCGATGCCAAGCAGAAAGGTGCCCTCGAATGGCGTTTCGCAAGTCATGTATCGGATTCTTGTGACGAGCTTCTCCAGCCTGTCCTTCTTCAAATCGGCCTTGGTTAGCTTCCTCTTGAACTCGGTGTTCCTCGTTTCACCTCTCTTCAAGATAGACTGAATCTTGTCCAAGGGCGTCATCAGAGGAGATCCTCACAGACAATCGAAAGAGTGACGCGTTATAAGCCCTACCAGCTACTCCTCATCTGATTCCATCAGAATCTCCGAGAAGACTTCTCTGGTTAAATCATCAGCACCCTGGTATAGCGCCGTGTCTACGCCATCTGTCCCTGCTACGTGAGGATACTCCTCCTGAAATCGCTTGGCGAATACGCTGAGCAGATATCTGACCTTGAACGTCTCTTCGTCGGCTATCAGGGCAATGATGAGGTTTGGGCTGTGTTCCATCATGAAAGTGAAGCCCTCATGCGTGATGGATCGAAGTAGGCCGGTCTCACCCATGAGTTCGGACGAGAACGCGGCTATTGCAGAAATGAAGCCGCCCAAAAGCGAGCTGTCCATTCCGATTGTCTCGCCAAAGTTGAAGACATAGACAGGCAGGCCCGATATCCTGTCCATCGCGATGAGCGTGTGAAGGTCAGGAGCCGGTACTTCAACAGGTTTCGATACAGTCGGTCGGTACACGGCCATTCTGTCCAGTTTCTCAGCAACGCCTGATTGGTCCACGGAGTTAATGGCCTTGTCCGAAGTCAACGTCCTTAGCCGTTGACTGGCTTCCCTGCCCAACCTCGTGTCTTCGAGATACTCTGATACCTTCTTCACTCGCTCAAGGTCGCTCTTCGCTTCCCAGTCCTGCCCGGCTATAGCGAACATGTCGCTCCTTACCAGCAAAGCTGAGGCATAGAGGGACTGGAGGTTCTGTTCCTTTGCCACCTGAATCAGGTCGTTGAGGTGATATGCCGCTCTTGAAAGATGCTCAGAATTCCTTGCCTTTGAGAACAGGTGAACATAAACGCTTGACAGCTCAAGCTCTGAGCGAATGAGATACTCGAAAAGGCCCTCCTTCTGACTTATGCCCAGCAGCTCCTCCAGCGTGCCAATGGCCTTCTTCGAGTCTCCTTTCTGGTGCTCGTAGATTCCCTTGGCGAAGAGATGCGCGCATCTAGTCAGAGGTTTTTCCGATGCCTCTGCAATCTTCTCAGTCTCCTTCAGAAGGTCGCGGGCGTCTTTGAAGCTCCCAGTTCGGGAGAGCAAGATGGTCCTCCATGCGTACGCCTCTACCACGCCTTTCTTCGTCTTCCTATCAAGTCGGACCGCCTCTTTGAGGTACTTGTCAGCCTCATCGTAGTCCCTTAGAATCGTGGCTATCTCCCCAAGGTTTGTGAGACTGACTACTCTTCCTACATCCATGTCCATGAGTTTGTGTGATTCTTTGAATAGATCCAGAGCTTCTTCAAGACGCAGAGCGTTAATCCTGAGCGTTCCGATATTGTTCAGGGCCATTCCCAGTCCGAGATTGAAGCTCATCTCTCTGCTAATCTTCTCCAACTCGAGATAGTGTTCCTCTGCCTTGCGAAGGTCGCCTTGGAGACTGCATATGTGGCCCCTGAGATTCTCAACCAAGGCTAGAAACATCCTGTGCTTGCGCGATTGAGCCATCTTCTCTAGTGTGTCTACAATACGTGATGCCCTTGCTGCCTCGCCAATCTCTCTTAGGAGCGAGCCAACAACATACATAGTGAACATCGTTTCTACTAATGGCTCCTCCACTTGCTCAGGATACTCCTCAAGCAGCGCATCAAACTCCATGATGCACATGATCACACTTGTGTCTCTCTCTGCGGCTGCCAGAAGCACTCTCACGGTGCTGAGTCGTACAAGGTCCTCTGTAGGGGACTTGTCATCCACAATTGCTTCCAGCCCTGCAAGGGTTTCTCTAAGCTCCTCGACATCAGAAAGCACGAAGAGAACGATTGCTCTCAGCCCCATCACTTCGACATCTTGGACCTCTGTGGAGAGAAACAGAGCCTCCGCCAGACGGCCCCTCATTAGCGAGGCATGGACACCAGCGGAAATGATGGAGGGGTCAGGATCCTTCTTCATGCTCTCCTTGGTTGCGAACTCCACCAGCGCATCGGTCACTGATGCCACCTCGCTCGCTCCCTTCTTCCTCAATTCGCTGCTGCTCTTCTTCACTTCCTTCCAGTCGATGGACTCCACTTCAGCGTACTCTTCTAGCTCTGGTGGCAGTCCCCTACTCGTCACTATTCACGCCATTACAATCGCTTTCTCCAACTCTATTGGATATTGCGGTTCTCCTTGCCAGGGTGCCAGCGCGTATCGCAAGGTTCTTAGATGGTCCATGGAGTTTCCCAGCAAATCACACGCCGAGGTTTTGCACATTGTTAGATATTCTTGAGAAAGCCGTTGAGTCGGGGCGGACCCTTGGAGCCTCTTATGTCGAGGCTAGAGGTGAGGACGGATTCATCGAGTACATACAGATGGACGACTCCAATGTCACAGCACTCACTCAGCGGCTCGAACGTGGTGTAGCAATACGAGTTCTTGCCGATGGAGCCTGGGGATTCGTGTCTACGGGTGACTTGGACTCCCTGGAAGAAGCCGTAGCGAACGCGGTATCTGTTGCCAGAGCAGCCGCTAAGACTCGGAGGGAGCCGATCACCCTGGCCGAGGCAAAGGCACACAAGGAGGTCATCAAGGCGAGCCCTAAGAAGGACCCTCGAAATGTGCCCATCGAAGAGAAGATTCAGTACATGAAAGACATGACCAAGGTCATTCGCGACTATGACGAGAGAATCTCCGCCGTCACTGTTAAGATTCGTACTGCTTCCGGTACGAAGTACCTAGCGACATCTGAAGGAACGAGGATAGTTTCTCCTCTTCTTCTGGTCTGGTCCTATCCCTGGGTGACTGCTAAGGAAGGTACAAGGCTTAGTGCAGCAAGGTATGAGGAAGCATCGGCCCACGAAGGATGGGAGTATCTTGAGAAGGTTGCTACGCCGAAGTTCGTTGGAGAGTCTGCTGCCAGACGTGCAAAGCTTCAGCTGGAAGGTGTTTCAGCGAAGGCAGGCCAGTTTCCATGCGTTCTAGGTCCCCGCGTTGTCGGAGTCTTGGCTCATGAGGCACTAGGTCATCTGTCTGAGGCAGACTTGACTGTTAACTCGGCGTTTGGTGGCAAACTAAATGAAACAGTTGCTGCTGAAGGCGTATCGATGACAGATGACGGAACCACTCCGGGCAACCTCGGGACCTCGAAGTTTGATGATGAGGGTATTCGGGCAACCCGCGTCGAGATCATCAAGGACTCAGTACTTACTGGTCTCCTATCGAACAGAGAGTACTCCGCAAAGCTGGAGCTCCCTCTGACCGGAAACGCGAGAGCAGAGAGCTACAGGTTTCGACCAATCATCAGGATGAGGAACACGGTCTTTGAGCCTGGTGACTGGAATCACGATGAGCTGTTCAAGGGTATTGACTTCGGTTACTACTGTGTTGACTTTCGTGGTGGGCAAGCCCAGACCAACGCCAGTTTTCAGGTAGGTATCCAGGAGGCGTACGAGATTGTTGATGGCGAGATTGGCAGTCCAGTCACTGACCTCTCAATCTCTGGAATCGCGACGGATTCATTGTTCAAGATAGAGGGTCTGTCCAAGGGACCGATTGAGTACGAGATGGGCAGGTGTGGCAAAGGTCAGGAAGCCTTTGTTTCATCCGGTGGTCCATCTATTCGATTTGGCAAGGGTGGCATCACCTTTGGAGGTAGGAGCTAGGAGGTTCAAATGATGATTGAAGAGAAAGAACTATTGGATCTCTGCAAATTCATAGTAGAGAAGGCCAAGAGCACCGGAGCAACACATGCCGAGGTCTTGGCTAGGGCCGAATCGGAGCTGGAGTCTGACATCGAGCTCGCCGAAATCTCCAGTGTGAATCAGGGCATCAGCACCAGCATTGCCATTCGTGTCTTCGTGGGCAAGAAGATGGGGTGCGCATTCACGAATATCGCAACGAAGGAGTCGGCAGAGGAGGCAGTGGGACTCGCTGTGAACGCCGCGAAAGCCACTACGGCAGACGAGGATTTCGTTTCACTTCCCCTTCCAGCCGTCTATCCTGAGATGAAAGGACTATGGCACGACGAGGTAGTGAAGACAGACCCGGGAGAAGTCGTGAAGACCACCGGAGTTCTCATCCAGAAGGCATCAGCTGCTGAAGAAGGCCTCATGGTGGTTGGCGGTGGGTCCGCCGCGGTCTGGCACCTCAGCGCGTATGCCAACAGCAATGGGATTGCTCATTCAGAACGGGGAACTGCTGCTTATGTTGTCGGCGTCGCTGTGGCACAGACTGAGACTGGCATGACTCCGATGACAGTCGCCTACGATGTCAAGCGAGATCTGGGATTCGATACAGAGAAGACGGTTGCAGAGATTGCCAAGAGCATTCGCCTCTGCAAGAAGTCTGCAGAGGGAAGGACAGGGAAGCACACTGTGATATTCCACCCCGGCGCATACTCCCAGATTATGCAGTACACTTTCCTCGAAGCAGCTCGTGGTGATAACGTCGCTCGAGGCAAGTCCAGAATAGGCGACAAGATTGGAGAACAGATCGCTGTCCCCCACTTCACTCTCGTTGACGACGGAACCTACGAGGACGGGCTCAACACAACACAGGCAGACGACGAAGGCGTTCCTAGACAAAGAACACCAATCATCGAAGACGGTGTGCTGAGGTCATTTCTCTGGGACACCTACTGGGCCAACAAGATGGGCGTGAAGAGCACCGGGAATGCTCAACGGAACATGCGGCAGGGGCTTGTTGAGATTCGGCCGACGAATCTCATGGTGCAGCCTGGCAAGAGGACAGTCGAGGAGATTATCTCTGGGATTGACCACGGCTACTTCATTGAGAGCGTGCAAGGCGCACATAGCTCGAACCCTGAGTCTGGAGACTTCAGCATCGTTGGGAATCCTGCCTATCTCATCGAGAATGGCGAACTCGTCGGAGCAGTCGCCGGCCTGATGGTATCAGGCAACATCTTCGACCTGTTGAAGAATATCGTTGAAGTCGCAAAGGTTCCTCACAGGATGGTCACATGGACCGCCCCTGAGATTGTGGCGAAGGATGTTGACATCATCGCTCGTGAGTAAGTAGCACATGCTGGGACTGGGCTCCTCGAGTCCAGTCCTTAAGCTTCCAAGGAAAAGCATATGTGCGCGAAGAGAGGGATGGCAGAGAGTCATCACAGAGGGTAACCGATGTTCAAGAGAAGCCTCGTCCTACTGATTCTGATTAGCGCCGTTTTCCTGACTCCTAGCCCCGTCGCTACACCAGAGTCTCAACACGTGTTTACGCTTGACTTGCCTATCATCGAGTCGCGGCTACGTAATGAGATTGACGCTCACGAAGTGGTGTCTGAGGATACGGACGGAGTTCCAGCTCTCCTTGAGTTTGAACGAATCTTGACACAGGATGAGATACTGCGCGCAGAGTCACTGGGGTTACGATTTGCCCGCAGAGGCTCTTCCGTTGTTTCTGTTGGTCGCATCTATTCTGCGATAGTCAGGGATGTAGATTGCCTCAGTTCGCTCTCCGAGATGGGCTTACTAAGAGCGACATCTGGAAGCAAGCAGTATGTTCCCTCTCTCACATCCTCAGTTCCTGCAATCAAGGCCGATGATGTCTGGGAGAATCTACTGGTTGACGGTCAGTCAATCAATGGTAGCGGTGTGACAGTAGCAGTAATCGATACTGGCGCCGCATGGGGTCATCCGAGTTTCTGGCGGCAATTCCCTGTTGAGTTTGACATTATCCAGTCTGGGCCTGACTTCTACCTGGATCTAGACGGTGACATGATAGCGGACACGAACGAAGGCCCCATCAGGACGCAGGGTGGACAGTCTGGCCCCCTCATCAGCTACGGATCCGACTACATGTATCTCGATGTCGACGGGTCTGACACCTTCGACTACTCCCAGGGTGACAGATGGATTGTAGGAGTCGACGAGGATG
Organism: Candidatus Thorarchaeota archaeon; assembly: GCA_016839445.1. Lineage (GTDB taxonomy): Archaea > Asgardarchaeota > Thorarchaeia > Thorarchaeales > Thorarchaeaceae > SMTZ1-45. The sequence goes on along the minus strand of JAEOUG010000039.1, from coordinate 29,337 downwards.
ATGACAACCAGATTCTCTTGACAGACGAACCTGCAATGATGCTCAACATCTCAAAGATAGCAGTCTTCTATGATCAGATCACAGACCTGGTGTACTTCCGCGATGTCAATCTGACCTCGTATACAGGAGTTGGAGACACCAACGGTCACGGTACCCATGTGGCATCCACGGTTGCCGGTGGACAGCCTGGCTTCACACGCTTCGTGGGAGCCGCTCCCGGCGCAGACCTCATCATAATCCGGAGCCCCCTGTCATCCGCGGCTATAATCGACGGAATCAGTTTCGCTGTTGAGAATGAGGCTGACGTCATCAATCTCTCATTCTCCTCGTATCTCGGTTTCTTGGATGGCACTGACCTCGAGGACTTGGCTGTGAACGAGGCGTTTCTTGAGCATGGCATTGTATCGGTCGCTGCTGCAGGAAACCTAGGCAACAAGCAGAAGCACTCGCGATTCTCAGTGCCATCAGGTGGCTCTGACAGTTCAAGTGTGTCTGTAAGTAACCCTCCTGACTACTCATACGTCAGTATCCTATGGCACTCCGATGACCGAGATGAGCACGTGATCCTCAATCCACCTTCCGGTGATCCCATAGACCTCGGCGAGTTCTCCAACTTGGCGGGTAAAGCGTGGGCTCTGAACACCGATCACTTGTCCGCTTACGTTTTCGCTGAGGTAAGCATGCGTGGTCTCAACAATATCATCATCCAAGTGCAGATTGCATCTCACTTCTGGGACAACGGGGTCTGGGGCGTGTGGCTCCATAACCCCTCAGGGGACCCGACTTTGGTCGATGTGTTCACATGGGACGGCGACTGGTCTACAACTTATCTGACCGCGGCCAGCGATGTGGACTATGGGCATACGATCAGCTCTCCAGGAACTGCAGACTTAGCAGTCACAGTGGCTGCGTACTCGGAGGCTGGGTCAGAGATCCTGGCATCTTCTAGTCAGGGTCCTCGGGTTGACGGCGTGCCGAAACCGTCCATAGCAGCTCCTGGGTCGAACATCTATGCCGCGTACTACAGGTTCTATCAAGTTGGGTACAGTCTGTGGACTCCAAAGAGCGGCACAAGCATGGCATCTCCCCACATTGCTGGAGTGGTTGCGCTCCTCCTTCAGACCACCGACGGCGAGAACTCCTGGCCTGCATACTCGGCCCTGCTGGCTGGTGCAGGAGGGACAGATTCGCATTGGGATAGCCCCTCTTCTTCTTGGGGTCACGGGCTTTGCGACTCCCTGTTTTCCGTCATGCATCTGTTGAATGCATCGTTAGACACCGGTTCATCTTCACCCGAATGGTCAGGTGTTCCTGAGCTAAGTGATGACCCGGACGACACCTCCATTCCAGATGAGCTCGACCTGCTCTCTGTCAAGACGTTGTTCCATCAGGACTCTGTTGGCTTCTCGATCACATTCGACGGCACACCTGACCTCAGCGGGACAAACGGTCTATCGGTCGAATGGAACCTCGACAATGACTCTCTCACAGGAGTAGACGGGGCTGACCTCCTGGTCAACATTACAGGAGGCAGTATTGCTGTTCAGGAGTGGTCAGGCACTGACTACCAATCCTCCGCAGTCCCCGCAGATTGGTGGGCCGAGTCCGCCTCCGTCTTCATTCGCCTCTCCGGCATTGAGCCTGGGGTGAGGGGCTCTGTAGTCATCACGACCTACAATGCGACACACTCGGATGTGGACACCACAGATCCAACAGAGATACCTGACTACTTCAGGCCTATCTTCACCAATGTCATCTTCAGTGGCGACTTGGAGGATCTTAACATTACCTTGGCAACATGTGACATCGACAGCGCCGTGGACGAGAGGTCAATTGCATGGCGCATTGTGGACGGGCCATTGAGGGTCCTCGACTATGCCAGCGCCTCTGGTTCTGACCAGACAGTTCTCTCCGTAGATCCTCAATACGTGGACTCAGAGTATGCGAACAGCCTTCTGGGCAATGTGACCTCTGAGAACGATGTGGGCGTGCTTCCCCTTGTACCCCTTGTGTCCCTTGTGGGATTCGAGATGAGGTTCATCAGGGGCTTCCTCGATAACGATGTTGTTTCAGTAGGACTTCTGTCATCACAGGTCATCACGGGGCACTTCACCCTTGACGGATACAATCTGGCTGAGGAGGTCTACGTGGCATTTCATCATCGCACAACTGGACTCTGGCGGAACTACACACTGACAAGCAATGACGGGAACTACGACTTCGAGATCCGTCCATCAGGATTCTCTCAGGGTGAATACGATGTTTTCGCAATTGCTATAGGCAGGTCGGTGCCAATGGCTCAGATGCTCTTCGCAACGCTAACTGTTGTACAAGACGCTGGACTGGTGCTACTCGGAATCATTGGCATTGGAGCAGTCGTGGCGCTGGCAGTAGTATGGACATACCGAGGTGGATCCAAGGAATGAAGGTCGTCGTTGTAGGATATGGTCCCGGAGGAGCTGCAGCAGCACTTGCAGCAAGGATGTTCAGCCCCAAGGCTGATGTCACAGTAGTCACAGAAGAGACAAGAGATGCGCACCAGAAGCCCGGTGCTTCTATGGCACTTGAATTCCCTGATACTGAAGCCCTTCGAATCGCTGATTGGTCTCCCGAAGCGCTGAGGAAGAAGAGAGTAGATGTCCTCTTGGGGACGACCGTGACGGGAATCGACAGGGAATCCAAGACCGTGAAGATTGAGGGCCCCAAGGGTAAGAAGACGCTCAAGTATGACAAGCTCATTCTGGCCACGGGAGGCGTTCCCAAGGTTCCGAAGATTCCAGGTTCAACATTGCCCGGCGTCTTCACAATCCAGGACATGTCTGATACCAGTGAGATAGGAAAGAAGCTGGATGGAATGAGCAAGATTGCTGTGGTTGGAGCCGGGTTCAGTGGTCTTGAGACTGCAGAACGTCTAATGCATCTCGGAAAAGAGGTACACATGATTGTACGTTCTCGTTTCATGCGACGTCAACTGGAAGAGCCAATGAGCAGTGAGTTGCGGGCTCGAGTTCCAAGATCCATTCACATACATGCTGAGTCGAGTCCCGATTCCATAGAAGGTGCCAGTAAGGTCGAAGCGATTCTTGTGAACGGAGAGCGACTAGAAGTGGATGCCGTGCTGTTCATGACTGGAGTCGCTCCGAACACTGAGCTTGCAGAAAGCCTGGGACTTGAGATCGGGTCTCTTGGCGGCGTTAGCGTGAACGAGACTATGCAGACTTCAGACCCTGACATATACGCTGTTGGCGATTGTGTGGAAATGGCTGACCCACTGTCAGGGAAGCCTATGCTCCTTCCAGTTGGCAGCGTTGCGGCAAGAGCTGGAAGACAGGCTGGAGTCTCTTCAGTGGGTGGCAAGAAGGTGTACGGGGACACCATGCTGCGTCTGCAATATGACCGAATCTTCGATACAGACATTGTGTGCGTGGGTCACTCGTCAACAACCTCAAAGAGTGTCGGTATCGACTCAACGGTTCAGTACTTCGAAGATCCCACGGAATTCACGAAGGCTGCACTTGTCGTAGACCAGAAGGGCAGACTCATTGGGGGTCAAGTCATCGCGCCACGAATGGGTGCTAGACTGGGCTACGAGATTCTCGAGAGAGTGGAAACGGGAGCTGTGCTGAAGGAGAAGCCCCTCTTGAAGCCCCGTCACGAGAGGCTTAAGGAACACCTTGAGAATACCTTTGGTCCTATTCGATAGACGGCGGAGGGAGTTCCCATTCTTCTTCCTTGCTTGGCGGTCCTCGCCTAGGCGCTCTCCTCCGGCCAGCGAAGTACTTCAGATAGCCAACGTATGCGAGGCTGACGCCGATGATGCCGATGAGGGAGTATGTTATTGCCAGCAAGACCAGGTCATCACCAGCATCAACAGCTACGAGCACAGTCTTTCGAAGAATCCTCACGTTGCCGGCAAGATCTGTGGCGATGACCCTGATTGCGTAGAAGCCTCCGCTCGCCAGTGTGAAGTTCGTCGTGTACTTGTATCCGTAAGTCTCCATGACATCGCCGGTGATATTCACTTCGTCTGGCGACAGGACCTCAAGCGACACTGACGCGAGGTCGTCATCAAACACGTATGCTGTCACGTTGGCAAGATCCCCTATACGTTCCACATCTAGCCGAACATCAAAGATTCTTGGCGCAGTGAATTCGAGTTGAGCCGCAAGGTTCTCGATAAGATGAAGATTGTCGGCACCGAATCTAATGGCATCGTAGAGGACGTCATCATAGAGGGTAGATCCGTCTGATATGACGTAGACCTTCCCGTTTCCGTACTCCGCGGTGGCCACGATGGCATGTGTCCGTGCATCGTCCTGCCAGAACAGACCCCTGGCGTTTGCCATTGATGTGTTCACACTTAGCGTACTGCCTTGGAGGATATAGAGGTTGGACACGTCTGTCATGAGTGGGTCTGTTTCGACAGCGCCGCCCAGAGGCGAGTCCTCTCCGTAGACGAGTCCGGTGTTATCTACTCCCACTCCTATTCCTCTGGCTTCACATTGGATGCCAAAGGGTTCAAGGATTCTGTTGTATGACTCAATTGCGTAAGATGCAGACTGAGTTGCGGAATCGTAGAACTCAGAGAGGACTAGTAGTGTTCCACCGTTCTCAACGAACCTGTGGAGCGCCTCCACTTCACTATCAGTGTAGTATGTTTCCGTGTCCATTATCATGAAGACGTCCGCTGCAGAGATTGTGGTCAAATCTATCATGGTGCTCGAAAGGCTTGAGCCACCGAACTCTGAGAGTACGACGCCTCGCTCACGAAGGTATTCTGTGAAGTAGCCATAGTATGAGGGGTCGTCCTTGTCAGTTGAGGAGTGGTGCTCCATGTCTGTCATGAGTCTGCCGCCAAAGAGCGTGACGCTGAACTCGATCTCTATGCTGGCTATCGTAGTCGAGTCATGAACAAGGTCGATGGCCCCGTAGTATGAACCGACTACTGAGAGCGGCGGGTCCTCTGGAATCTCAAGTGCCACTCCGAAGTAGGAGTATCCTACAGACACAACCATGGATGTTCTTGACAACGTCACGAACTGGCTTGCGTTTCCAGTTACTTCTATTTCTACAGCCCCGAGGGAGTGTGTCGACATAATGGTCACGTTCTGCGGCGGTCTCGTGTCCCCGACGATCAGCACCTGAGAACTCCATGGGAGAGTTGGGAGTCTCATGGGTGCCATGATAGTGATGTCGTCTGTTGCCGTCAGGAGTTCTGACGCCCTCGTGACATTGACCAGCCCATATCCTTGAGCCATTGGATCTGCTTCAAGATCAGTTGCAGACTGCATCATGGCAGTCTTGATTTGCAGCGGAGTCTTTGTACCGTGTTTTTGCAGAAGGAGGAGGATGAGTCCACCTATGATCGGAGTCGAGGCGGATGTTCCAGACCATTGTGTGTATGTACTTCCGAACTCGCTCACGTTATAGGCTGGGTATTCCAGTGGGCTGACCATATTTCCTCGGCCCGATACAACATTCGAGCCCGGAGCGACAATGTCTGGCTTGGCCACATATCCCACCGGGTCGTGAATAGACCTATACACGGGGCCATTGCTGCTGAAGGCCACTACGCCGGTCATGCCTGCAGAGGAGCCAACGGTGATGACCTCTTCAACAATACCAGGAGAATTAACGGATGAGGCTGCCGGACCAGAGTTTCCAGAAGCCGCAACTACTGCAACACCTGCTGCTACCGCCGCTTTGCAGGCAGCGACTGATGGTTCTGCGACTCCAACCTGGTCTACCCATTGCCCTCCTAGGCTCAGGCTGATCACGTCCACGCCCTCATTCATAGCGAACTCGATTCCCTGTGCTATGACTGAGTCTTCGCCTGCTCCATCGCCGTCCAGAATCTTGATTCCAAGGACTGAGGCCTCTGGCGCAACCCCTGTGAAGTTGCCCCCGTTGTAGGCTCCGGTACCAACCGCGTTCCATGCGCACACTGTGCCGTGCCCATTGTCATCGTAGGATGTGACTCCGTCCCCCGGTGTCATATCATCCAAGTTGTTGATGAAGTCCTTGAATCCTACCAGCTTTCCCTGCAGGTCTGGGTGATCCCCGTAGACGCCGGTGTCCAGAATGGCAATCACTCCTCCGGAGCCGTTGTATCCGTCCGCCCAGAGATTCTCTAGGCCGACCTGTTCAGTGAAGTGAACGTACCCGTCGCCATTCTCCGCAAGTACAACCAGGCTTGCATCCACTTCATCTAGGAGTTGCAGAGGTCTGTCGTACGTTACGCCGGTGACGGCTCTTGCCCCAAGAAGGCTTCTAGCAACCGAGGCCCGCACGTAGAGAGAGACCATCGGTATAATCTCGAATGCATGTCTGATTTCGATGTCGATTCCGAGCTTCTGCAGTGCAGACACCATCTCGTCTGGCCCAAGTCCCGAGCTGAATTCCACAACTACAGGAATGATATCATCTGGGCTCGAGTTCCCCAGTACTGCCATGAGGCTCTCACTGATCATCGGCGATGCAGTGATGTCTGCTCCTGAAGTCGACCCAACTAGCATGGGCAAAGGTGTTCCAAGCAATACTATGGCAATTACAACCCATAGGTATCGAAGTGAGGTTCCACGTAGCGCCGGCATAAGACTTGGCCTTCCTCGCCGACAGACTCCGGTGCTAAGATAAGCGTTTTCTTGAGTGCCGATGGTCTCCTGCAGCACAGCTCGGCAATCCCGAGAGTGGCGACCATAACCTTTCACACACTCATTACTCATGAGGGTCGAACCCTACAACGAAACGGATGAAGAAAAATGGGAAGTAACAACCATACCCCTCTCTACGAGCGCAGGCTTCAGATCAAGCACTTCTTCGAAGACCGACAGACAAACCAGACTCGAAGAACCTGGCTTGAGGTCCAGCTCAATATGCCAGAGCAGACCCCGGAAGGTTGGGTCAACGATGGCAAGATTAGACTGAGCCTGGGAGAAGACCGCGACGTCAAGGGAGCCTTCCTGCTCTCGGTTGATGAGGCCATGAGGCTTGCCAAAAGCCTGCAGTTGGCCATCGAGGACCACGAAGTTGAGAAGGCCCGTCTTTGGAGATCCTAGACATCTCCGGCAATCGTCCTGTCCGGTTTCTCTGGACAGACGATTCTCTCTCCTTTCTTTGAACTGCCGATTTGTGCCAGAATAGTTTTAATTGTCAGAACCACTCCTTCTCAGAGCGAGCCTAGGAGGAATGTAGATGGCAATACCAGATGCCTCAGCTCTGTACCAGCTTCTTGTCGACATTGAGGCCCCCATGGATGACATCATTGCGTCATTGCCTTACGTCATCCCCGCTCTGATACTTGGTTTGATGCTGCTGTTCTACCAGCGTCATCTTCCGAGAGACGCGCGATTGAGGAATTTGATTGTATTCGTCTGCATTCTCGCCTTTGCTGGCTCGTTCCTCGTGATGCTTTACGCAGGCTTCGGGTCTCGATGGTACGGCCCCACCGACCTGCCATTCGGCTCATGGGGTTTCTTCACACGAACGCTCCAGCTATTCACCGATGTCATATTCGGATCCGTCCTCGGCTCTATTCTCTACGTTGTCGGAGTCACAGTGCTCTTCGCTGCTCTCATCCACTACACGATAACCCCCCCTGAGCCCGATGTCGTGAGTCTGAGAGAAGAGCTCAGGCTGAGCCGCGACGAGGCCGGCGGTCTCTCAGAGAGGGTCCAGAGCATCGAGGCGGAAAACAAGAGATTGAACCAGTTTCTCTCAGAACGCGAGGAGTCACTTACTTCACTTGAAGGCGAGCTTGAGTCAATCAAAGCTGAGATTCAGGAGCGGGAGGCATCCATCGCAATGATGGAGGAGGAGCTTGGTTCAAAGGCTCCACCAGTCGCGCCTGCTATGACTGCAGACTTCGATGCACAGCTGGTTGCACGTGACCAGACGATTGACGCACTGACGAGACAGGTTGAGAGCTTGAGGTCCGCAGGAAGTGGAGATGTCAGGACGCAAGAGCTACAGCAGAGCTTGGAGCAGCTGCGCACCAAGTGGGAGGACCTCACAAGACGAGCAGAGACTGCTGCAGAGGTCTCTGAGGCAGTCATCTCTGACCTTGTTGATCTCATATCACTCGTTGAGGCCAGCAAGAAGGATGATGCAACCAAGCGTGCGATAGTCACATTGATTGAGGCCCTTGGGCGATCCATGACGAGATTGTCTCGCGAGACTGGAGACTCTACTGGAACGGAACCTCCTGTCACGGTCATTGGCGCAATCCTCATGGTGAACGAGACCGTTGACGCCATCAAGAAGATCATACGCAGCTAGATTCGTCTGATTGCTGATTCATCAAACGTCTGATGGAGAATGTCAACAGTCATTTCAATATTCAAACAGGGGTATATGCAGCGTCTTTCTAACCCGAGAATCCGAGATACACGTGTCTAGAGATTTCAAAGTGACCAGTACACTGTTCTGAGGATTATGGGCGTCTTATTTCTCAGGAAAGTCACTCTAAGACGCTAGAATTCCTGAGAATGTGGCACAATGCTTAATAGACCCAAGTTCGCCTCTCGAGTTAATCACTTACCCGTGGAGAACGCTGAAGAGGAGATGGGCGAGCCGCATACTGTGGCACGCTTTGGAGGTTTTTGCGAGCAGAGGATATTCTTGTCCGACGGGACCAGATGCTACTGCTCATTCGTTCTCTACAGAATAACGTGAGGAGAAAAACGAACAATGAATAACCTGAAGAAAACTGCGACCATGTTCTTGATCGCTGCCTTCAGCATTAGCATGCTGTTGGCTCCGTTCACTCCGCTCATGGCGCGAGACTCTCCGCAGGTTATGGCTCCTGAGATTACCTCGCCTGAAGAGGTCATGATGGATCTGAATCGCTACCTCGACCAGAGGGGCTTGGATGGTCCACTTGACTCAGTACTTGCAGGCTTCAAGGAGACTGGCGCATTGCCTTCCGATGCAGTGGTAAATGAAAACGGTGCTATGAACGCACTGATCACACTGAGGGAAGGTGCCGATGTGGCAGCTTTCGACGAGATGTTCAACGTCAACTGGAAGTTGGACCTCGGCGTGGCCACAGTCGTCAGTGCCTACCTTGACCAGGCTGCAGTTGCTGCAATCGAGGACTTTGATGGTGTCATAACAGCATTCGCGGATCGTCTCTATAGGGAAGCAACCTCAGGTGTCGAGCCTCGCCCCTCCTACGATGAGGTAGTGGCGACCGAGCCCGACGCTTACATAATCAATCCTTACATCGGCGCTACCGCTGCTAACGCTGCTGGCTACGCTGGTGACGGAGTGAGAGTTGGGGTTGTTGACACAGGTACCGACTTCACTCATCCTGACCTCGTCGACGCTGTCGACTATGGCTCTGATGGTATGCCAACCAGCTTTGACCCAACCGGCTACGGTTTCGGCGTGACACTCTATCGTGTCAACGCAACCGTTGTCAATGTGACAGAGTGGATGGGATACTCGAGCTGGAACATGCTGAGCTACGAGATGGATGGGAAGTGGTACATCGACTGGAGCACCTGTCAGCATGGTAGCCCCTACGTAAACAATCAGGGTGGTCTATCCAACCTTGACTGGTTCGTAGATGCTTACCTGGCAGCCTGGTGGGGCGATGAATATCCTAACCAGGATAATCTGACAGATTACTACTACGACGTAATCCGAGCAGACACTGAGATTCCAGCTCCCGAGTACGCATCAGGCAGTGGAAAAATCAACATCACCATGAACTCAACCTCTGGTGAATGGAAGCTTGTTCCATACTACTGCACTGGATACGTATTCCAGCAGCGTTGGGATCCATACATGAAGATCTTCTCCCAGGCACTTGTCCTGAACGGCAGCAAGATCGTCATCAACTGGAACGACACCCGCGCTCACACTGACTTCTGGAACCTCAACATCAACTGGGGCGAATTCGACTTCAACGAAACAAGCACCTGGGACTACTACAATGCGATACTGGACAACAGCTTCGTGGATGACCTCGAGGCAGATCTCTGGTATGGCAAGACTGGTGACCGCGGTGTTCTGTACTACGACTATCCCGATGGCGCTGGTCGCTTCGGACTTGGTACTCTCGCGCACTGCTGGGAGGACAACATCTTCGGCCTAGGAATGGTCGATGGTATTGGTCTTGGTGGTCGTGCGATTGCTATCATGTACGATGGTGACAGTCACGGGACCTACACAGCAGGTCAGATTGCGGGTCGTGGTCTGACAAGCTTTCCAGTCGGACTGGCTGGCTCGATGCAGACCCTCACAGGTGTTGCACCTGAGTCGACCGTCATGGGAGTCATGACAGTTGGCATTGCTTCAGAGTTCATATCCATGCTCTGGGCAGCTGGCTTTGACTTCGATGGTGACTACTTCACCTGGGACTACGAAAGCGCACACCAGATGCACATCACCAGCAACTCTTGGGGTTGGGTGGCTCCACAGTACTACGAGCTTTGGGGACAGTATTCACTGATTTATGCGGCTATCGCCACTCCTGGATACTTCAACGCAACACACTATCCAGGTCTAATTCAGTGCTTCTCCGCTGGTAACTCTGGCCCAGGCTACGGTACTACTACACCGCCTAGAGCTCCAAACATGATTGGTGTTGGTGCTACAACAAGCTATCACACATTCCAGAACTCGTATGGTCCAGACCAGGGATTCGATCAGATTGCTTCCTTCTCATCCAGAGGTCCTCTGACCCTTGGATATCCGAAGCCTGACATCCTTGCACCTGGTGCCAACAACTACCTTCTCGCGCCGATGTACGGTGACCTGTTCTTCGGCACATCTGGTGGATACACCATCAACGGCGGTACCTCAATGGCCTGTCCTATCGTGGCAGGTGCGGCTGCGCTCATCATTGACGCTTACGTCACTGCACATGCAGCACTGCCAGCACCCGACTATGTGAAGACAGTTCTCGAGAGCACTGCTGACGACATCGGCATGGACCCACTGGCTCAGGGTCACGGTCGTGTCAACATCACCTCTGCCATTGACTACGTCGAGGGCGATGCAGGTGTCATGTGGCAGACCACTGACTCCATAGACTACTGGGGCTCAGCCATGGCTGATGCCTGGTCATACCACATGGAACCGTACGACCGAATGGCCTTCATCAACGAGACAGTCCCGACTGGCTTTGCAGATGGTAACCTCTACTACGGTCTTGTTGCTCCTGGATCTGAGTATCCACTCACCTTCTCAGGGACAACAGCTGCAGGTGCTCCTGTCGTAGCAGCAGACTACACATGGCAAGCCACAAGGTACGAACTTGGAGATGTTTGGACATTCTCCTACGAGACCTCTATCTACAACGAAACCACATCAACAGGGTACGATTCCACGAAGGGTGGATACTTCGTCCTAGAAACCGAACTTGAAGCAGCAGAGACTGGCGCATGGACAACGTTCCAGAACGCCATGTATGCAACCATCCACATCACAGGTGATTATGACACCTTCCAGGGTGACACCCTGTGGGCCTTCATCTTCGATTGGGATGACACTGATCCAGCCAACGGCGTACCTGACTACTACAACACCACATACGACACTGGCGACGAATTGACTCGCTGGCAGTACGGAGGCGGTACAGCCAACACCATCAAGATGGACTTGAGCCATCCCGATGGCCTAGGTGAGCTCTTCCCGAACGCAGGTATCGTGATGGTACATGACGACACAATTTGGGACTGGCCTTACACAGGCGGTAACACTTTGACCGTCACAATCACGACCTGGGTTGAGGTAGTTGACACCCAGATGGCTCTGGCTGACAACCCAGCCGGCGGTATATGGGCTAACCTGACAGTCGACCCATCAGCTGACTACGGTATCCACCAAGGATTCATCAAGGTCACTGACGGTGGCGAGCTTGTCCACAAGATCCCATACACCTACAACGTCTACGCCGAGTACAACGCTCATGACGGTACTGTCCTTGAGCTTGCCAACGGCGCAGGTACCGACACAACTCCATACGATCCAGCATGGGTTAATGCTGGATGGGACACCTACTACACGGCCAGGTCTGGCGACCATGGTTCCTACGTGGTTGATGTCCAGGACGCGGGTATTGGCTTCCTCTGTGCAAGGGTCTCATGGACCAGTGCAGACACAGATGTTGACATTGCCATCGTCGACTCAGAAGGATTTGCACTTGCTGACTCTGGAGACGCGGTCAAGGCCACTGACACATCATCAGTAGCCATAGCCGAAATCACCGGAACTGGCATGTACATCTTCTACACCACAGTCAACTCAGTCGCAGGACTGCCCGAAGACATCGTAGTCGAGATCTTCGGATATGACACCATACCTGAACCCACCCTTGACTTCTCCTACTCTGCAAGGGATGTAGGCTATACACCTCTTGACGCAGGCGGAAGTGCTGTGGGTGACCACGTCCTCCTCAACGCCACCTGGATTGACCCAGTTGGCGGCATTCCTGAGCTCACCGTCACCTCAGTCGAGATGAAGGTCCTCTACGGAGTGCTCGTTGAGCGTCATGGCACACTCGTTATTCCACCAGGTGATCCTGGCAGCCAGTTCACTGGCACCATCGACCCCGCGTTCTACGCATGGGAGCTCGTCGAAGGCATCACTGAGGGTGACAATGTCCGTGTGAACCTTGACTTCAGCAACGGAGACTGTGACCTCATGGTATGGTGGGCTGACACACCGATGGAATCCCGATCTTACGCCAACAACCTCATGGGCGGCGTGATGGCCACTGGAGCACATCCAGAGATTGGCTCATTCACCGCTGACAGAGATGGCGACCTTGAGTTCGGTATTCTGAACTACGATGGCGCGGCTGGTACGTACGATCTGTCCGTTGACACTCGACTCGGTCTTGAACCGGCTCGTGTGTACACGAACAACTTCCAGATCGACACCTACTACCTGCTAGCGAACCAGACCTACTCAGTGCTCGTTGACAGCGACACTGGTGTCAACATCCGTTACTCACTGGAGTTCTCTGACATCTTCATTGGTAACTTCTTTGCACCAGTCGTGACTGTGAACGCCCCAGTTGACCAAGGCGACAACGTCTGGCGATTCAGCTGGAGCTCCACAGATCGCAACGCTGATGACGTGAACTACTACTCGGTCTGGCTGAGTGGTGACGGCGGCATATCATACAACGTACTGGCTAGGAACCTAACCGTACTACAATACGATTGGGATTCAACAGGCTTCCTCCAGAAGGAGTACATTTGCAGAGTCAGGGCATTCAGCCTCGACATGACGACCACGGTCGATGGATGGCCGGCGGGCGGTGTCTCCGAGGATACCTATTGGCCAGGCGACTTCAGTGATGGCTTCTCTGACCCATTCACTGCAGGTGACGTGCCAACCACAACCACTTCAACCGGCACTGGAACCGGCACAGGACCCACTGGAACAGGTCAACCACTTGACCCACTACTGGTCGGTCTGATTGGCGGAATCGGTGTAGGTGTTGTCGTGATCCTGATACTCTTCTTGATCAAGAAGAGGTAGTGGAGTAGCCGACTATAGCTTAAAGCTAGGGGGCAATCGCCCCCTACGCCTCTTTCTTTTTCATCGACTTCGCATGACTAAGAGCAGGTCTTCGAAGTGTAGAATAGCGTGTTCTCTGCTCGATTGAAACGCTTGCTCCCATCTGTGCAACGCAGATCTGGTCCTAGAATCTGTCCTGGACTACAACATCAGCCATTGGTCTTCTCTGCCTGCGGGGTGGCACCCCTCCGTCAATCTTGCCTATTGGCACCATGGCTACCGGTCTCATGTTCTTGGGTATCTTCAGAGTCTTTGAGACTCCCTCTTCATTGAAGGCCCCAATCCAGCAAGCACCATAGCCGAGGTAGTGTGCAGCAAGGAGTATTGTAGTTGTGAGGGCAGCCGTGTCCTGCAGAACGTATAGCGATTCTCCGCGCTCTGCATATCTCTCCGCAGACTCCTCAGGGACGGCACATACTACGAGCACGAAGGGAGCCTCTGCCATGAAGTTCTGACCCCCGGCGCAGCTGGCCAGCTGTTCCTTGCAGCTCCTATCTCGTACGACGACAACTCTCCACGGTTGGCGATTTCCTGCACTTGGAGCTGCGAAACCTGCTTCCAGAATCTCTGTGAGGTCCCTCTCAGGTATGACGTCTGGAAGGAACTTCCTGATAGACCGTCTGGCAAGGATGTTCGATATCATCTCTTTCATTCTCTAAAGCACCTCTGGGTTCACGATGTTGGGAGGTCTCTCGCCGGTCAGAGCAGCGATGAGATTCTTTGCGCACATCTCCGCCATAACCGTTCTGGTCTGTCTGGTTGCGCTTCCTATGTGAGGGGCGGCTATCACCCTAGGGCATGAGAGGAGAGGATTGTCCGAGGGCGTTGGTTCTTCCTCAAAGACATCGAGTCCCACTGAGAAGAGGTGGCCAGACTCGAGAACTCGTAAGAGCGCCTTCTGGTCAATGATTGCCCCTCGTGATGTATTGACTAGAATCGCATTGCTCTTCATCAGTCGAAGCTCCCCCTCACCAATCATGTGGTGTGTATCTGCTGTCAGGGGCACATGCAGCGTCACTATGTCTGCCTCTCTCAGGAGATTATCGAAAGACGAAGGCACTGCCCCTTGTTCATCTGCAAAGCGCTGAGTTTCAGGAGATTGAGAGCGAGTGTGATATATGACCCTCATGTCGAAGCCCTTGGCCCTCCTTGCCACGGCCTGTCCTATTCGACCCAGGCCCACAACTCCCAGTGTTGCACCGTGCACATCTTCTCCCAGAAGGAGTTCCGGCCCCCAAGCGACCCTCCACTTGCCTCTCCGTACGTACTGATCTGCCTCGGTTATCCTCCTCGACGCAGCAAGAATGAGAGCCCACGTGAGGTCTGCAGTGGTCTCTGTAAGAACTCCGGGAGTGTTCGTGACCATTATGCCGCGCTCGGTAGCGGCTCGCACGTCAATGTTGTCGTATCCGACAGCATATTGAGCAATCACTCGGAGCCTTGGCAGAGATTCGATGAGATCAGCGTTGATTGGGTCCGAGAGGAGAGTCACCAATCCCTCTGCATACCTGGCTCGATCGATGATTTGCTCAGCTGAAGGAGGAGCTTCTTCCATCCAGACGTCTGCATCAAAACTCTCGATGATTCGAGCCAATCCCTTCTCGGGCAGCTTCCTTGTCACAAAGACCTTCTTCATTCTCTCGCACGTCTGCGGTCGTAGGCAGCAGTGCACTTAGTTCTTGCGTGTTGTCTAGTCCCACAGCATCTTGGGTAGTTTCTCAAAAATGGGTATTTTCTGCTTTGAACCGACTTCTTATATTGCGAGAGACGTACTGTATAGATGGGAACGGAAAGACCCGATAGACAGGGATGGTATCAACCATGTCCATTGAACTACCTCGCAGTGCGATCATCGTCCTTGACAGACTAGCAAACGAGGGTCCGATGACGCCCAAAGATCTCAGCAACAAGGTGAACCTTGCACCACGTACGGTGAGTTTTGCTCTGAGAAAACTGATGGGCCAGAAGCTCTGCAGAAAGATCCCCAACCTTAGCGACATGCGGCAGCCACTATATGCCGCAGACGAGGAAAGGGCAAGACAGCTCAGGATGAAGTTCGAGCACGTCTTCAGACAGATCCTGGTTTAGACTTCGGTCCTTTCAGTTCAGCTCTCATCTGCTTTGATGCAGTGAGGGCAATCCCATTTTTCTATCTCTTACCCCTAGAGTGATTTCTAGGAGTATGTTAATAACCCACCACGGAGAGCGCGAAATCGAGTTGTTGACTTTGGCTCATGCGGGACTCGCGCTCTTCCTAGTCATTCTGGGACTTCTCCTCCTGATCGGTTACTACTTCGGTCCTATGCGAGAGGTGAGAGAGGTGAAACGAACGGAAGGGAAGATAATGCTGGTTCCGTCTTCCATCCTCCTGTTCGTTTTGGCCGCTATCGTTTTCAGCGGAATTGTTGGCTAGAGCATCTTCGATGTCAGTTTGCACAGCACTGATGCAGAAACAAGGTCTGCTGTGGTCCCAGGGTTTAGTAGATTTCCCTCTCTTCTCAGCGCATCATCGAGGCGATTCAGAAGGTCCTCCGCGCCTCTGGCTTCCTCCCAGCCTGCCAAGACTTGGGATGCAAGACTCCTAACCTCCTCGGCACGGTCCAGACCTGCCTTCTTCACAATCAGCCCATCTGGTCTTCTTGCTAGAAGCCAGACGTAGGTTTTGACCACACCCTCCTCGATGTCCTCGATGCCGGTTGATACATTGTCAAGGAAGGGATATACATGATTGAGTACCAAGTCAAAACCCGTTGCCCACTCGTTGGCTATCTCATCAACTGGAGCTGATATCCTGAAGAGGTCAAGCAGTGTCACCCCGTCTTCAGTGATGTTCTTCATGGCATCTGGGTTCTCAATGTCGTATCTGTCATGAGTCTTCGACCAGGATGGCTCCTGACGTATCATATTCCCGCTCGGTCTGCAGATGTGGAAGGCGCGGTATAGATCGACGGCATCCTTCACGGTTGTCCCTGCGAGTATGCGGTGCAGGTCCGACTTGAGCTGAGTTTTGGAGAACTCGCCAGCACTTGTGAGATGATGCCCTACCCCTACGAGCAGTGGCACATAGAGGAGTATTGTACCTAGTACGGTGTTCCTGCTTCCGATAACAGTGGCGGCTTCTGCAACTGCTCTGTGAATAAGTCCACCAAGACCCACTTCATGTGGATCAATCTCCCCTTCTGCTAGGGCGACTCCTTGTAGAGCGCTGGCGTGCAGTGCATGGGCGAGCATGGCTGAGCTGGCAAGGAAGTGTCTATAGCTAATGTCAGAGAATTGGGCGACTCTGTTCACATTGCCTGGTTTGGGTGAGCTTGCCTCGATCAGCATCGATAGCTGGCTAGCGCTGGTAAGCTTCCACACGAGGTCAGTCATCTGGTTCCCTTCCGTGAGTATCTGTTTAAGGTGTTCGATGGGTTCAGATGGAAACTATAAAATGCTCAGGTGAACTCCTCGGAACGAGTTCGCTATGAGTCTTCCAGCAAGAATCTCATTCTCGCAGTTTGGGATCTTCATGTCGATTCTTTCTTACCTAGTCGTACGAGGGTTCCTTGTTGTGCTAAACATAGGCCTCTTGTGGACGAACGTTGGCGGATTCCTGGCGATTGCACTTCCACTTGGACCAGTCATTGTCCTTGGTTTCACAGCTTGCGTGATATCATACTCGTTCTCGTACCTGGGGCTGTGGATGATGGACAACAATCTCTATCTCGTAGGTGCCATCACGGTCTTTCTGTCTGTAATCGTTATTCCAGGAGGACTTGGAGTGTACTCCTGGTTTGGCTTTCCCATCCTCACCTAGACTCCGATGATGCTAGGCAGCAGATGGGTTGCCCTGCCCCTCAAGACGATGTCTGCCACTCCATCACGATTGGTGCCTTCCAAGTTGACTAGAATCACTCTCGCACCACTGTCTTTTGCCAGTTGAGGGAGGAATGCCACAGGATACACAGAGAGGCTTGTGCCTATGACCAAGAGAAGGTCAGCTTCTCTGCATGCCTTGATGGCATGTTCCATAGGTCCCTTTGGCAGGGGTTCACCGAAGAGAATGGCTTCAGACTTCAGAATCCCTCCGCACTTCTCGCACTTCGGGGGGATGTCGCCTCTTGCCACACCTCTGTGGACTTCATCGCCTACGTATTCAGCCTTACATGAAGTACAGTAGGCACGGAGGTAGTTCCCGTGTAGTTCAATCACCTCCCTACTTCCAGCAGCTTGGTGAAGGTTGTCGATGTTCTGCGTGATCACACAGCAGAGCTTCCCGCTATCCTCTAGCTTTGCCAAGGCACTGTGGGCCTCATTCGGTTTGGCAAGCAGAATGGTCTCAGCGAGCTCTCTACCCATTGTCCAGAACTTCTCTGGATTCCTTTCGAAGCTCTCTATGGTGGCATATTCATGAGGATCGAACCTTTTCCAGAGACCCCCCTCTGACCTGAAGTCAGGAATGCCCGAGTCAACGCTGATTCCCGCGCCTGTCAGAGCGACGATTCTTGATGACGACTCTACAAGTGCTCTTGCCTCTCGAATCCCATCCTCCAATGATGTGTGGTTGTCCGTCATCGCTGTTTCACGCTATTCCTGTTCCATGTTAAGGGCTTGCTGGTCAAGACGAAAAGTTTTTCTTTGTAGGACAGTGGAGTCGGCCCGAGTCACCGAGGGCGACTGCCCCTTTCGGCATGCCCTCTGCCGGCATTTCTGTGTCGGTGTCCCTTCTGTACGAATTGTTGGCTGATGTTCGCACTGGAACTGCAGAGTGAATACCAATGCCAGGTAGTGACGAAGAGCGTCAAGAGGTAGACTTGGAAATGCCTGAGGACAACGGAGAATCTTCTGAGACTGAGTTTGAGCTGTCCCCAGATGACAAAATGGAGGCACTCCTGAGGCAGGAGACCGAGAAGTCTAATGAGTTCCTTGACAGACTCCAGCGCCTCCAGGCAGAGTTCGAGAACTACCGCAAGCGCATGGATGCGCGCTTCACTGAGGCGGCGAGATTCGCCGGTGAAGGTATCATGCTGAAGGTTATCGAGATCAGGGACAACATGGAACGGGCTCTAGAGGTGGACTTCGCCAAGGACCCGTCTTCTGCGAAGGCGGGAATCGAGGGGATTCTGAAGCAGACTGACAAGCTGCTCCAAGCTGAGGAGGTCCGTCCGATTGAGTCTCTTGGAAAGGTCTTCGATCCATACTATCAGCATGCAGTTCGCACTACAAACGACTCTGAGAAGCCCGACGGTGTGATTACAGAGGAGTACCAACGGGGCTACATGATACGCGAGAAGGTTCTCCGCCCCGCCGTGGTGTGTGTCAACCGTCATGAGTCCGACTCAGCAGAAGACAGTGTTCAGGTGAAGCCAGAAGACAATGGTGAAGACAAATGAAGGAAATAGTAGTAGGAATTGACCTTGGAACAACGAATAGCGGCATTGCCTACATGGAAGGAGGCAAGCCCACAATCATCCCTAACGCTGAAGGCAAGAGGCTGACACCATCTGTTGTGGGAATAACACCCAAGGGAGAGGTTGTCGTGGGAGAGATCGCAAAGAGACAGGCAGTCTCAATGCCGGACAGGACAGTCCGTTCCATCAAGCGAAAGATGGGCCAAGATTACAGAGTGAGGATTGGCGACAAGGAGTACACTCCCCAGGAGATCTCTGCGATGATTCTCACCAAGATGAAGAGAGATGCTGAAGCCTTCCTAGGTCATGAAATCAAGAAGGCCGTAATCACCGTGCCTGCGTATTTCAATGATAGCCAGCGGAAGGCAACGAAGGATGCTGGCAAGATTGCAGGTCTCGAAGTCCTCCGGATTGTCAACGAACCGACCGCCTCTGCTCTAGCATACAACCTTGAGAAGGGTGACGAGGTCAAGGTACTAGTCTACGATCTCGGAGGCGGCACATTCGACGTTACGGTACTCGACATCGGGCAGGTTGAGGGTGAAACAGTCTATGAAGTCCTCTCAACAAGTGGCAACACCCAGCTCGGGGGTGACGATTGGGATCAGCGAGTAATCAACTGGATTGTGGAGGAGTTCAAGAAGGAGTCCGGTGTTGATATCACCAAGGACCTCTCCGCCATGCAGAGAATCCGAGATGCAGCAGAACAGGCGAAGATCGAACTCTCAACTGTGATGCAGACGAACATCAATCTGCCCTACATCACTGCGACCGACACAGGGCCCAAGCACATCAACATCGACCTCACTCGATCCAAGTTTGAGCAGATGACCGAAGACCTAGTTCAGGCCACAATTGGTCCTATCAGACAGGCACTCACGGATGCCAAGCTGGAGGCTGAGAGCGTAGGCAAGATCCTCTTGGTTGGCGGCGCCACACGGATGCCGATGATTCAGAACATCATTCGGGCAATCTTTGGCAAGGAGGGCGATAAGAGCATAAACCCGGATGAGTGCGTTGCCCTAGGGGCTGGAGCACAGGCCGGAGTCCTCTCTGGCGAAGTCAAGGACATTATCCTCCTAGATGTCACACCACTGACACTGAGCATCGAGACCAAGGGTGGAGTCGCAACTCCTCTAATCGAGAGGAACACCACGATCCCTACGAAGAAGAGCAAGGTGTTTACTACGGCGGCTGACGGACAGACTGCGGTCGATATCCACGTCGTTCAAGGTGAACGGAAGTTCGTGGCAGACAACATGACTCTAGGCACGTTCCAGCTGGTGGGAATACCACCGGCACCGATGGGCATACCTCAGATTGAGGTCACGTTCGACATAGATGCAAACGGGATCGTCAAGGTGAAGGCCAAGGACTTGGCGACTGGCAACGAGCAGTCCATGACAATCACTGCTAGTACTAACCTCTCTGACCAAGAAGTGAATCGGATGGTCAAGGACGCCGAGAAGTATCTAGAAGAAGATGAGAAGAGGAAGACCGAGGTCGAGACCAAGAACATGGCTGAGCAGATGGTCTATCAGGCGAAGAAGCTTGTCAAGGAACTCGGGGACAAGGTGCCGGACGACCTTAAGAAGCAGGTCGAGACTAAGTCCGAGGAACTCAACAAAGCCATCGAGGCTGAGGACTTCGCGAAGATGAAATCTGGAACTGATGAACTTCAGCAGATCATCTACAAGATTTCCGAGAAGGCCTACGGAGCAGCTGGTCCACAGGGTGCCGGGTTTGACCCAGGCAGCATGGGATTCGATCCGACGAAGATGGCTGGCGCGGGGACCCAACCGGGTCCGACTTCCTCCAAGAAGAGCGATGTCGATGAGGAAGATGTCGTCGATGTCGACTTCGAGGACCTAGACTGATCCGCATGACGTGGTGAATAATCTTGGCCGAGGACGACTTCTATTCGATTCTGGGGGTTAGCAAGAGTGCTACTCAGGATGAGATCAAGAAGGCCTATCGTTCTCTTGCCGCGAAGCACCACCCTGATCGTAACCCTGGAGACAAGTCTTCTGAGGAACGACTGAAGCAGATTAACGAAGCCTACGAAGTGCTGGGCGACCCCGAGAAGCGTGCTAACTACGATAGGTGGGGTACCGCTGATTTCCAGGGCATCGACATGGATGGCTTCGGTGACCTCTTTGGCTCGCTCTTCAGGGGTTTCGGCTTCGACGACTTCGGCTTCGGAAGGAGAGGGCGAGCAGGACCCCCTCCTGGACAGACTCTGCGAGTCACCATAGAAGCAAGTTTCGACGAGGCCTTCTTCGGCACAGAGAAGGAGATCCGCTACAATCGAAGAACAACCTGCGAGGAGTGCAGTGGTTCTGGAGCCGCACCTGGAACATCGCCAAGCACATGCCCGACATGCAGGGGCAGAGGTCAAGTTGTGCGAAGCATGGGCTTCATGAGCGTGGCCCAGACATGTCCTACGTGCTCGGGACAAGGACAGACTATCGGGAGCCCTTGTCCGAAGTGCAAGGGAACCGGCCTTCGGAAGGATGCTCAGGAACTCAAGATACCTGTTCCTGCTGGAGTTGAGGATGGACAAGCTGTTAGGATACGAGGTGCAGGTAGTGCTGGGCCCCGTGGAGGGCCTCACGGTGACCTAATTGTTGTCTACTCCGTGGAGCCGCATCACATCTTTGTACGTCGAGGTCTCCATGTCTATATGGAGCATGAAATCCCCTTCTCTGTGGCCGTTCTGGGTGGGGAGATCGAAGTCCCCACAATGAGGGGGAACTCTATGGTGAAGGTGTCAAGTGGTACGGAAAGCGGCGCTGTTCTCCGAATGAAAGGGAAGGGAGTTCACACTGACAGTCGCAAAGGCGACCAGTTAGTCAGAGTGAAGATAGCAGTCCCAAAGAAGACAACGAAACAGCAAAGGGAGTATCTGAAGGACTTCGAATCAGTCTTCACCTAGAAGTCCATCGGCTTGCATAGGCACGCTCTCATTCTCAGTCTTGGAAACATGTGAGTGTTGGTTGGTCTGACAACCCAAGCTGTATCTGCGCCTCTTCCCGTGCCAGCGATACAGACTACGTCTTCATCTGTCCGAACGAGACCTGCGTCTGCAGCCATCATAGCTATCTCTGCGCACACCTTTGTTCCTTGACCGAATGTCCTGAAGGCTACAGCCATCATCTCTGCTGGTGTCCAAGTCCCGAGTTCTCGTCTGAAGCTGCGTGCTACTCCCGCGAAGGCGTGTGTTGCAGTCAGTACTACTGCGCCCTCGGCCTCAATCGCCCTCCTGATCTCATCTATTAGCTCGCTCTGGTTCGGCTCTTTGAAACCGACCTGATGGCTTACTGCGACCACATTCCACTCCTTGAGGGCCTTTGCCGCGGCCAGTCCTGTGGATCCTTCCGTCGTTGCGACGAGGATGTTCTTTAGGCCGCCGTTCCCTTCAAGATACTTCTTGACAATTGCCAGAACAGAATCAGTATGATCCGGGGAAGCTTCGTCGAAGTACACAGTAGTGAGGTCCATGATTGAGCAAAGGCTCCCCTCCTCAAAAGGTTTCTCAGATGGCTATGCCGTCGCAGTCTGCTTTCCTCTTACCCACCACTCGATGAATGCGAAGGCTATGAGAATGACTACGGCCGACATGAAGTCAACCAGTCCAAGGCTCGCGACAATCCAGGCGGCCAACACGGCCACAAGAACCGCCGCCGTAAGGCGCATCACGTACCTGATCCACTTTTCAGATAGATTCGGCTTCTCTTCAGAGACCACTTGCTCTGACCGGTACTCCTCTGCAATGTCTTCGGGGGTCCCGATCTCTTCTAGGACTTCCTTTAGCAGTAGGATAGGATCTGCATCTGGATATTCCTCCCTCTTGTCAGTCAATGAGTCATGGATGTGCGCTTTCAGGTCGTCGAGGATGTCATCTGTTTCGAAACCGTCTGGAAGCAGACGTCTGGTCCTCTTGATGAATTCGTCAATCTTCCGTTTGACTTGGTCTTCAGTCATTTCTGCAACTCCCTCAGCTTCTCATAGATGTCGCCAAGAACCTTTGAAAGCTCCCGATAGACCCGGTCTCCCTCTCCTGTCAGGACGTACACCTTCCTCTTGGGCCCGGATTCGGACTCCTCTGTGCGAACGTTCACTAGACGTTCCTTCTTCAATCGGTGAAGGATTGGATAAAGAGTGCCCTCCTTCACCTCAAGCAATCCATCGGTTCGCTCCTCAAGTTCACGGGCTATTCCATACCCATGAATCCCATCCATGTGCCGCTGCACGACAGCCAAGACTGCATACTGGAGAATACCTCTTCTCATCTGGATCCTCCAGGTGTCTTCAAAGGATGGGCTCTTGGACACTTTGCGCAATCCTCGCTGCTGTCGTCAATCCAGTTCTGCGCATGCATCCTTAAGTATGTCTGTTCTAGACAGTATCCGCATCATGTCTCCTTCTGTGCAGAAGGGATGCCAGTTCAAGCCTCAAAGTCGACTCATACTCCTTTGGCTCTCTAATCATCAAGAAGAAGAATGATGCCACGAATCTGAGCGCACTACTTAGAATCATCATGATGAAGACTGCGAGATACTGGCTTCCAATAATGCCTGAGATGAGCTCTCCCAAGATGCCGGCGCCAAACGATCCCGCCAAGTAGATCAGTCCCGTGAAGGTATTGTAGACTGCTAGATGAGAGCCTCTCTCATTGCGAGGCGAGACGTCATAGATGTAGGCAGTTATCGCATTCACCGAAGAAGCTGTACAAAAGCCCGCCACGGCGTTTGCTCCATAGATCATGTAGACTCCGCCAATGCTACCGGAAAAGGCGTACATGAGCGGGACCATGAAGAGGAGGCCTCTACCAACGAGTATCATTGGCTTTCTTCCTACACGATCACTCAAACGCCCCATAGGAATCGTGAATACGATGGTAGACAGCGTCATGATAGCAGATGCAATGGCTATCTCCAGTAGGGAGTTGCCCAACCAGTCACGTTGCACAACGATGAAGAATGGCCATGCCATTGACATCGCAAAGGAGAAGAATACTGCAATGAAGGAGAATCTTCTGAAGTCGCCGGGCCGTGTCAGGAGTCGATGTAATGGTGGCAACTTCCGGACAATCGAGTCTTCCCTCTTTCTCTCTCTGATCATGAGTGTGAGAATCGACGATGCGATGCCGACAATGGCAACGAGATAGAACGGAACATAATAGGGCTCCCGCCAGACATCAACGGGTGGGAGAAGAACCGGCCCTATTGGCCCCAGAAGCATACGAATTCCATCAATGAGCGCAGGGAACCCTGCAAGAAAACCCGATGCGAGAGTTGCAGTCAGGGAGGCGACGTTAGTGACCATCCCAAGTTTACCTAGTTCGCTTCCCCTGTTGCGTTCGCCCATGAGCCCACTTATCAATGAGAGCCAAGTTGGAATCTGAATGCTGAAGAGAATCGACTGGATGCCGTACAACAAGATTAGGTCGACTGGGGTTGGACTCCAGAGGAAGAGGTACACCGTGAGGAGACCTGTGAGAGTCCCGAATGCCACGAAGTACTTCATACGGCCAATCTTGTCAGAAGCAGCTCCCCATGCCGGCTGAAGGAGGGTTGGAGCCACGTTTCCCATGCTTCTGAAGGCACCAATCTCTGCGAAGTTCATGACTCCTCTAAGATTGAGCTGCATGTCGATGAGGTATGTCTGGAGGAACGGGGCGTGGAGCCCCACTGCGAACTGGGTCAACGCTCCAACGAGATAGGCACTGGCTGGGAGAGTCTTCTCATCTTCGACGATGTCCAGCTCGGTCATGGTAGAGTGCCTTCTTAGCGCAGACCCCAAAGAGACCCCCATTTAACTCTAGTTCTGGGGATTCCTCTCTTACCGTCATTGTTATCTAGAAGACTCTCTACTAGCCTCTCTGGTTGTGATTACGAACCATGCTCGATCGAGCCGTCTACCACGAGCGTATGGGCAGAATACAGAAGCATCTTGCTGATACCGGCGCCACAATGGCCATTCTCACTCCTTCCCCGGCTTTTCAGTACCTCACCGGGATTGACTATGAAATGCGCGAGAGGCTTGTCGCCCTGATTGTGAAGCCTGCGGCCAACCCTCTTCTGGTTGTTCCCGCCTTCGAGGAGTCGGACCACGCTGCTCACACATGGATACAGGACTTCTCTCCTTGGGCAGAGGAGGATGACCCTTACGGGTTGGTGGCTGCCGCATCTGGGACGCAGGCTGGCGAGTCTGCTGTGTTGATGAATGACGCCATGCCTCTTGGAGTGTTCTGGAATCTCCAGAAGGCTTTTCGAGGCTTCAAGAGCAGCGCATCAATAACCCCCCTAATCTCATCACTTCGACTACGTAAGTCCGGCGAAGAAATCGCACTCATGAAGCGGGCAGGCAAGGTAATTGATGCTGCAATGATGAAGGCATTTCGAGAAGCAAGAGTTGGCATGTCTGAAGTCGAGGTGAGGCAGATTGTCCAGAACGAGATCATACAGCTTGGTGCGACCCCAACCTTTGCCGCTGTCCAATTCGGCGAAAACAGCGCTCGGCCACATCACGACTCGGGAAGCCGCCTACTTCGGAAGAACGACTTAGTCTTGATGGACTGCGGCTGTTCTATTGAAGGCTACAACACAGACCAGACACGAGTCGGAGTCGTTGGAGAACCGACTGAAGAGATGGAGCGCGTCTATGATATTGTCCTCAAGGCTGAGGAGACCGCCCTCGAGAAGATTCGCTCAGGGCTTGCCTGTGGCGCTGCAGATGGCATAGCTCGCAGGATAATCGAAGATGCAGGATATGGAGAGGAGTTCACGCATCGTCTTGGTCATGGCATTGGGCTTGAGGTTCACGAGCCTCCCTACATCGTCAGGGGCAACCCAACGGAGCTCCTCCCTGGGATGTGCCATAGTGTGGAGCCAGGAATCTACATAGAAGGGAACTTCGGGATACGCATTGAAGATCTCGTGTGCATCACTGAGAGCGGTGTTGATCTTCTTACCTTCTCTCCAAGGGACTTCATTGAAATCCCAATATAGAGGCTCTGCTAGTCCTGCCCCTGCTGTGATTCGTCAGTTTCGCCGTTTTGGCGTTCCTTGGAGAGGAGTTCTTCCATCTTCTTGCGGTCTTCTTCGGACATCCTGCTCATGGCCTGGGCCGACTGTCGAACCATCTGTGCCATGAACACCGAGTAGATGGCTGGGAGGGCAGAATCTGTTTCCATTCTCTCCCTGTAGTCCTGCTCCGCCAGGTCTCTCAAGTCCTTGAGCGCCTCCTTGGATATCTCCCCCTTGCCGACTCCCGGACAGTCCTTCGTGAGAACATAGAACTTCTCACCATCGTACGCTAGAGGGTAAGTGCGACAGGAGATGGGCCGGGAGTAGCGAATCTCGCATCCATTGGCTTCCTCGTTATAGAAAATGCACGCAGTCGTTTCTGCGTCGCTCTTGAGTGGTTTGCGGTGGGCTTCTAGATAGAACCACTCGTCCTCTGCCTGCGGCACACCAAGATCGATTCCCGGGAGTATGTTCATCAGATACCCCTGAGTCGTCCATCGGGCGAGGTCTCCAATTGTCACGCGAATGTTGGGCCTGATATGACACGCCTTTGTGTCACACTGCTGTTCCAGGCACTGGAAGGAGTATTTGGACTTCTCAGACATGATACTCGCCTTCTTGGATTCTGTCTCGTCGAGGCTCAATCCATGTTGACTATAACGTTTTCGAAACTTACACACGCCGATAGGTTTTTGTTCTGAGCAGAGAGGCGAGAGCCCAGTTCAAAGAAACGGATTCTCTCACGACTCGGAGTACTCAAAATGGCTGAAGATCAGTGGTACAGTAATGACATTGACTACGTCGTGAAGCAATTGCAGACATCCCGCGAAGGTCTGACCACCGAAGAGGCGAATTCTCGCCTTGAGGAATACGGGTACAATGAACTGACCGAAACGGGGGGCATACACCCACTCAGGATTCTCCTTGAGCAGTTCACAGATCCAATGGTTCTCATTCTTCTGGTTGCTATTGTGATATCTCTTCTTACTGCAGTTATCCCTGGTGCGAGCACCGAGCATGAAGGAGGGGGCGTAATCGATGCAATTGTCATCTCAGCCATTGTCATATTCAATGCCGCGTTTGGTTTTGTGCAGGAGTACCGGTCCGAGAAGGCTCTTGAGGCGCTCAAACAGATGGCAGCGCCGAGATCGAGAGTGAAGCGTGATGGACTGTGGACGGACATTGAGGCGCGGGAGCTCGTACCTGGAGACCTCATAGGATTGGAAACCGGGGACCTAGTCGCAGCAGATGGCAGGGTCATCTACGCCGTAGGCCTTTCTGCAGATGAGGCACCTCTCACTGGCGAGTCTGTGTCCGTTAGGAAGACCGCGGACACGATTCATCTTGGTCGGCCTGTGGTCGGTGACATGAAGAACATGGCC
This sequence comes from Candidatus Thorarchaeota archaeon, assembly GCA_016839445.1. Taxonomy (GTDB): domain Archaea; phylum Asgardarchaeota; class Thorarchaeia; order Thorarchaeales; family Thorarchaeaceae; genus SMTZ1-45. Next base: position 1,995 of record JAEOUG010000039.1, on the reverse strand, counting down.
TTCCAAGGGACTACGATTACAGCTGGGAAAGGCAGTGCTATTGTGACAGGCACAGGCATGCTAACGCAGTTCGGAAAGATTGCGGAGATGGTCCAAGAGGGGGAAAAGAGCATGACTCCTCTCCAGAGCGACCTGAACGATCTTGGCAAGAAGCTGGGCCTCCTCATCATCGCATTGGTCGCCATTGTCTTTGCCGCAGAAGTCATCAAGGATGTCATGGGCAACGTCATGGATGAACTCCTGGCCGCAATTGCTCTTGCAGTCTCGGCTATTCCGGAGGGACTTCCTGCCGTCGTTACGATTACTCTTGCCATAGGAGTACAACGAATGGTTCAGCGGAATGCCATTGTGCGTCGGCTTCCCTCTGTTGAAACCCTAGGCTCGACGACAATAATCTGCTCTGACAAGACTGGCACCATCACTAAGAACGAGATGACGGCAACTACAATCTTCACCAACGGGATGACCTTGTCTGTCGGTGGAGTCGGATACAACAAAGACGGGAGCTTCACACGGGCCAGCGAACCATATGATATCCTGTCTGATCCTCATGCAGTCCGGCTTCTCAAGATTGGCCAGCTCTGCTCGAACTCAGTCCTTCAAGCGGACCCTTCCGGCTCTTCAGACTATATGGTGGTTGGAGACCCTACTGAGGGTTCTCTGCTTGTGTTGGCTGAGAAGGCGGGGATCTCCCACGAGGCGACCCTCTCAGAGTGCAAAGAGATCACTGAGATCTCTTTCGATTCTGCAAGAAAGCGGATGACCTCGATAAACAGATTGGATGATGGCACTCTGGCTGCTTTCTCCAAGGGTGCACCTGAGGTTCTTCTTCCTCTCTGCACCCGAATCCTCGAAAACAACGAGGTCCGACCGCTCACTGAAGACGAGCGGAACTCCATCATCCAGATCAATGCTGGGCTAGCTGAAGACGCCCTCCGCGTCTTGGCTTTTGCCTACAGGCCCTTGGAGGATGAGCTGCCGGACTGGGAGCCGGAGAAGGTGGAGCGGGACCTAATCTTTGTGGGCCTTATCGGCATGATTGACCCTCCAAGAGAGGAGGTTCGTGATGCCATCCGTATATGCAAGAAGGCAGGCATACGCCCCATTATGATTACAGGCGATCACAAGCTTACAGCCAGGGCTGTAGCTCTTGACGTTGGCCTCATTGAAAGAGAGGGCGAAGTCCTAAGCGGCGCCGACATCGACGGTATGACTGGAAGAGAATTCAAGAAAGCTGTCAGGCGATGTAACGTCTTCGCCAGAGTTGCACCGGAACACAAACTGAGAATCGTTAGCGCTCTGAAGGCATCCCATGAAGTAGTGGCTATGACGGGAGATGGCGTGAATGACGCGCCAGCCATAAAGACGGCCGATGTTGGTATCTCAATGGGAATCCGCGGCGCCGATGTGACCAAAGAGGCGTCTGATGTCATACTCGTGGACGACAACTTCGCTACGATAGTCTCCGCTGTAGAGAAGGGTCGTGAAATCTACGGGAACATAAGGAAGTTCGTGAGATTCCTTCTCGCCGCGAACTTCGACGAGGTATTCCTGATCTTCACAGTGATTATGCTTGGACTCCCTCTGCCTATCACTGCTATACAGATTCTGTGGCTGAATTTGGCAACGGATGGATTTCCTGCATTAGCACTTGGGGTTGATCCTCCGGAGGAAGGCGTCATGGAGCGGCCTCCTCGGAAGCCAGGCGCCAAGATGATGGATAGAGGAATGGCCAGCTTCATCGTTATTGCAGGCTTCATCGCCTTCCTTGCCTCAGTATCCGTGTTCATGATTATGCTCACCGTGTATGGTGGGTGGATTCCAGGTCTCACTGGGGACCTTGTTGATTGGGGATTCGGGAGTTCTGCAGGTGATATCTCTCCAGTGACAGGCATGGCGTGGAGTGAAGTCCTTGCACATGCCAGGACCGCGGTCTTCGCCAGCGTGGTGACATTCGAGCTCATGTTCGTGTGGAACTGCCGGGATGAATATCAT
>JAEOUG010000038.1 GCA_016839445.1 Candidatus Thorarchaeota archaeon | reverse complement strand
GCGCCGACAACTCCCAGCGTGATGTTAGCAAATAGGATCGGCGTAACATTCGGGAGGATGTGTCGGAACATGATGTATGTGTCTGAGGCTCCAATGGCCCTAGCCGATTCGACATAGGCCTTGTTCTTCTCAGCAAGGACCTGCGACCGTATAAGCCGCGACGTCCCCGTCCACCCTAGTACTGCGATAACAATGATAATGTTCTGTATACTGGCTCCTAAGAACGCAGCTAACACCATCATCAGTGGGAGTCCAGGGATGACCAGAAGGAAGTCGACGACTCTCATCAGGACTTCATCCACTTTTCCACCGAAGTATCCTGCAACCATGCCCACAAGGACACCGACTGATGTCGACAGGGCAGTTGCAAGAATACCCACGATAAGTGAGATTCTGCTTCCGTAGACGAGCTGCGAGTATGCGTCAGCACCCCAGTTGGTCGTCCCAAGGAGGCCGAAGTAGTTACCGTAGGCAATCATCTTCAGACGGGTTATTGTGAAAGTGACTGCGCCGTTATAGTCATGCCAAGGTACACTGCCACCATAGCTCTCGAATCTGTAGGTGGGAGCAAGTCCAACTCTGACTGTGACTACGTCAGTTGGGTCTTCTTGGGTTCCGTTCGTCATAACCATTCCATCAAAAACGTCCTTGATGGAGAGGTAGTTCAAGCTGATTCGCTTCTCCTGCTGGGTTGTGACGTATGTGGCCTCTCGTGACTCGTATACGAGAGTCCATTCGTCACTTGAGTCAACAAGCCAGACGTAAATCCTGAACATCAGGTTGCCACCGATGGACACGTTGGCGAAGTCCCCACTTAGAGTGGTGCTAAAGACTATTGACATGTTGACGTCCTCAGGTCTGTTGTTGAAGTCCCAAGTGAACTCCTGGTCGAAGTACACCATGTCCGTGTAGTCGGGCATGGGATCCAACGGATCATAACCGAGGAAGTCAAGCTGTTGGCCTGCTGTATGCGCCCATGTCAGGTTCACATAGCTCACGTTTGTCGTGGGCCCGACTGGCACATGGAGTCCACTGAACTCATCTGTCGCACTTGTGGACGCTATAGTCGGCGCCAGCTCCAGCGTAGGATCATCGAGAACTTCACCAGTAACCACACCGGTAGGGTCGAACACAGAGAGCCATGATGGGGCGAGATAAGCGGGGGCCACTTTCGCCTGAGGGTTGGGATCATGCGTCGCAAGGTATGGCGCGAATATGGCCATACCGAAGAACATAATGACGACTATGATGCCGACAATACCCATTCGGTGCTTCCTGTATTCAGACCAGAAACCAGTGAGGCTTACGTACCAATTGCTGTCTTTCCAGCCTTTCTGTGAATCGGACAAATGCTAGCCTCCGGTCGGCGAACACCCGTCCTGTATGTGAATCAGGGAGATGGAGTCCACCGATTATTGTTTCACTGGTTCGGACCCTAAATTTTCTGCCTAAAAAGCAATTGGTTCGGGTAGCAGGAATAGTTCGGACGGACATACTAGTTCGGGTGGTCAGATTCCATCGAACGTGTCAGTCCGAATCGCTTTCGAGGACTTCTTCGAAGGGGTCCTCGATCTCCTCTAGTGCTTGCTCGGACGTCTCCAGCCCCCTCTTCTCACGGTCCTCAATAATCTGCTTAGTGCGGCGATGAGACGCCCACAGGTCAGCAAAGACCATCCCGACCAAGAACACAGTGAGCACTCCGGTAAGGGCGAGAATCGCACCGATGAACTGAAATGGTGGTATGAAGGAAAGAACCGACCCTCCGAAAGTAAGGATAACGGGTATCAGTAGGATTCGCTTGCGGGGTTCTCTTCGAGTCCGCGGGAAGGATCTGATTTGCCTAGACATTGCGCATCAACGACTCCGCCCAAGGGGAGAACCCCTTTTTACTTTTCCAATAAGGCTGATGGGAAGCGCCTCACCCCACCCTAGTCAAGGATTCACTATTGTTCAAGCTGGAAGTCTTCTCCGGCTTGCTGGTGAATGTCTTTGAAAGCAACATATTTAAGCCAACCATCTGGCTCGATACTTCAACTAGGGTACGGACACAGCGTACCCCGAGCCGCTTGGCTCTCATGGAGTGTACAAAAACCATGCCCCTGCTTGACATTAGGTCCTTGCGGATGTACTATCAAACTCAGAAAGGCCTCGTCAAAGCTGTAGACAATGTTTCCTTGACACTAGAGCCTGGTGAGTCAGTAGGGCTTGCAGGTGAGTCAGGCTGTGGAAAATCCAGTCTGGCATACTCAATCATGCAACTACTACCGCCCGCTGCCAATATAGTCGGAGGAAACATCTACTTCAAAGGTGACGACCTTATACGCAAGACCGCGAAGGAGATGAGGGATATCCGATGGAAGAACGTTGCCATTGTCTTCCAGGGCGCTATGAACGCGTTGAATCCCGTATTTGAGATAGGAGAACAGATCGCTGAAGCTATCCTCATGCACGAGAACGTGACTGAGGAAGAGGCACTAGATCGATGCGCCAAGCTCTTTGAGATGGTTGGGCTCGACCCAGGTCGTATTCACAACTATCCCCACGAGTTCTCAGGCGGAATGCGTCAGCGTGCTATGATTGCTATGGCGTTGGCCTGCAATCCGGACCTCGTCATAGCAGACGAGCCCACGACTGCACTGGATGTTACAATTCAGGCACAGATCCTCAAGCTTATGCAGAAGCTGCAGAAAGACCTTGGTCTCTCACTCATACTGATCACACACGACCTGAGCGTCATTGCAGAAACCTGCGATAAGACGGCCATCATGTACGCTGGCAAGATTGCGGAGCTGGCTGACGTTGTGTCTGTCTTCAAAGACCCAATACATCCATACGCCACTGGACTCGTCGGTGCTATTCCTAGCATGGTCAAAGCAGAAAAGAAGAAGCTAACTTCAATCCCCGGCTCGCCGCCAGACCTGATTGCTCCGCCACCAGGCTGTAGGTTCCATCCACGCTGTCCTTATGCTCAGGACATATGCTCCAAGGAGGACCCACCGGCGCTTGAGATTGAACCCGACCGTTTCGTATCATGCCACTTCGCTGAGCAGCTGAGAGGCGAGATATCTGTTGACTTGGGAGAGTGAAACTAGATGACAATTGATGAATCAAGAATTCTTCAGGGTTCCAGTGATGTGAAAGAAGGAGAGACCCTGATTTCCGTCAGGAACATGCGCAAGTGGTTCCCAGTCAATACAGGTTTTCTGTCTTCAATGCTCTACAAGCAGGAGCTTTTCGTGAAAGCCGTTGATGGCGTGAACTTCGATATCAAGAAGGGCGAAGTACTTGTGCTGGCAGGAGAGAGCGGTTGTGGAAAGACGACAACTGGTCGTTGCGTACTCCACCTAGAGATTCCAACCGATGGTGAGGTCGTCTATGCAGGGCAGAACCTCTCCACCCTTGACAGAAACGAGATCAAGGAACTCAGGAAGAGAATGCAGATCACTTTCCAAGACCCCTACGAATCCTTGAACCCCAAACAGAGTATCAAGAGCATCGTTGAGGAACCACTCCTTGTACACAAGATTCCTCTCACACCAAGCCAGAGGCGACAGAGAGTACTCGAGGCATTGGAGAGCGTAGCGCTCACTCCGGCCCAGGACTACATCGACAGATTCCCGCATGAACTGTCAGGCGGTCAGAGACAGAGGATCTCAGTTGCGCGAGCGCTCATTCTTCACCCTGAGTTCATGGTTGCAGACGAGCCAGTCTCAATGCTAGACGTTTCCATCCGTGCAGAGATTCTGAATCTGCTTCTGAATCTCAGAGAGGAACTGGACCTCACGTATCTGTTCATCACTCACGACCTGGCTGTCGCCACATATATTGCTGATAGGATAGGCATCATGTACCTAGGGAAGATCATGGAGCTGGGACCAGCTCATGATGTTGCATTCACACCGATGCACCCCTACACACGTGCACTCATCTCAGCTGTGCCCTCAGGAGACCCCACTGTGAAGCGACGTGTGGAGTCACTGAAGGGAGAGCCACCCAGCCCAATCAACGTACCTCCAGGCTGCAGATTCCATCCACGCTGTCCTTACGCACAGGAGATATGTGTGCGTGAGGTGCCTGAGGATCGTGACATGGGTGGTGGGCACTTCGTGGCTTGTCACTTTGCGGGCGAGCTACCCGAAGTCAGCCTGTAGGATGTTGACCACGGGTGTCAATCCCTCAGACACCCGTGTTCGTTTCATTTTTGTGTGTTCACGACGGAGGGTAATCAATGACTGAAGAAACTGACAGGCCCCGCATCCTAAGGGCCATCAAGAAATGCCTTACAGACGCAGACCAGTACTTCCTTGATGGCATGGATGCGCTGGACGAGATTGGTCGGTCGTCAGTGGCCACAGGAATGACCCCACTCATTGGCGGTTATGGAATCAGGGATGGGAAAAGCGAATTCCGAGCCGCAATGATAAAGGTCGACTCTGGCGAGAAGGCTCTTGAACCCCTGGTGAAGAGATTCAGAGACGGCAGAGTGAATCGGTCACACTTCACTTCAGACAGGGCCTTGGTCATCCTCCGTGACTTGGCCGAGGCAGATTACGAGATTCTGATCAAGAAGCTTGTCGAGAACATGGGTCGCGAGTCCGTGTGGTACAGACTACGGGAGCTTCGCCAGATGATACAGGAGCTTCTGGGATTGGTTTCAGAGTGATTGGCGAGTGGTAGACTAACAAAGGTAATAACAGCCCACACCAAGAACCGCTTGTTGAGGCAGCAACAGAGGGTATGCCCGTGAAGACCTCTCGAAGCATAGGAATGGAAGATTCTCTAGAAAAGGCAGAAGTGACTCTGCAAGAGGTTCTCCAGACCCTCGAGAAGATCGAGTCTCACCTCGCCTATGTGGCAACAGGACTCAGCTCATCTGGCATTCCTTCAAACACGAGCTTCATGCCGGGCTCCGGCGACGTTGTCGTCTGTATGACATCTGGACTTACACCCGGAGCCCCGCTTGCGGATGCAATTCAGAAGCTGCGGGGAAGAGGGATGCGACTCCCCCCACTTGTGCTAACCGCTGATGTCAGTGAAGGTGATAGTACCTGCCGAGACATCATACGAACACTCAGAGCAATGAAGCCACTTCCGAGAATCGTCATCACAATCAGAGAGGTTGAGCTGCCGACCCTTCGTCCAGGACAAGGACAGGTCGTGATCGGCACACGGTACGTGAGGGCGGACGAGCGGCTCCTGCAGAAGATTGAGCAGACAGCTGGACTTGCTCAAGCGGAGGCAGTCAGAGACAGTGGGGAGTTCGGAGGAGGTGCCCTTGCCTACTCCATCATAAGCGAGATGACCAGAGAGTCGATTTCTTTCATAGAAGTAACGCTTTCAAGGAACCTTGTGGAAACCCCTGAACGCCTCGGAGTCATCCTATCTTCCTTGAGTGGAATCTAGGTGCCTATCATGATACCTGATGACTCGGAAACAAAGCTCCCATTCTCACACGGCATCGAGATAGAGCTCCAAGTCATCAAGAAGGACGGCTCATGGATACGAGGCGAAGACGTTCTCGAGACCTTCGATAGAATCGTGTCAAACGCCAAGGTGCTGCTAGACAGGAAGATTCGAAGCTCACCAATCAAGTCTGTGAGAGAGAAATACCGGCAGTCCTCTCAAACAGAAGAAGGAGAGCGTGGGTCAAGGATTGTAGCCACCTACCTGGGCCCAGATGGATCACCTGGAGAATACACTCTCCTTGGTCACGACCCGAATGTCACTAGCCTCACATGGATTCTAGAAGTGGCAACTCCTCCATGCACAAGTCTTGAGGAGCTGGCCTGGTGGGTCCAGACACTCATTGCCATCTCCTACGAATCACTCCCGAGAGAGATTAGCGCCATCTTGGTCTCGACCGGACTAAACCCCACTCAGGAGTATCTCAAGAACCTCTCATTCGGAGAGCATCATCACATTCTCGGACCTGAAGTGGACGACAGCACGAAGCTTGCAGTCTACAACATGATACGCAATTTCCTGCCCCACCTCATAGCGCTGTCTGTCAATTCGCCATTTGAGAACAAGATGCCCAGCGATGATGTTGCCGTGGACGAGAAAGGACGCCTGAGGGCTCCGAGATGCAAGAAGTCAATCAGGCTACTGAAGAACACAACTCAGATGGGACCCACAAACCAATTCGAGTTCATTCCTCATCTGGTGAATTCTGACCATGAGGCCTTCGCTAGGCACGTGAACCGCAGTTATGCGAGAATGGTGGACATTTACCCCTTCACAGACTACAAGACCGTCGAGATCCGCATATTCGACACACAGCTCTCCATACCTAGACGAATAGGACTGGCATTGATTCTACAGGCACTGGCCATGAAGGCGAAGAGAATGGTTGACAGCGGCTTGAACGTGCCAGATGTCGGGGCAGAGTCGCTGGCGGCGAATCGAGAAGCCGCTGTTGCAGCTGGACTTTGGGGTCCCTTCAGGCCATCTCAGGAGCCAGAGAGAG
>JAEOUG010000037.1 GCA_016839445.1 Candidatus Thorarchaeota archaeon | reverse complement strand
CTTGGCGGTTCGGGGCGAACTTGGTTCACACAGTGATAGCAGATGGAGAGGTTGTACACTCCAGACTGGGCCCCTAGTCTTCTAGGAGTGAACCTGTGACAGATTGCACTTCGTTCACTATCTCACCAGACTCCATCAACTCCACGATGGCAGATATGTCCGGGCTGAGTGGCCTGTCGTCCTCTAGCATGTGGACCTTCTTCCTGAGACACTGGTGTGCTGCCAACAGCGGCCTAGAGGCCTTGAGTGGGGCTAGCAGGTCAACTCCTTGAGCCGCGGCCATATATTCGATAGCAATGACCCGCTTGGAGTTCTCCAATACCTGTCTGCACTTCCGCGCGGCGATTGTGCCCATGCTGACGTGATCCTCTTGGTCGGCACTGGTAGGAATAGAGTCTACACTGGCAGGGTGAGACAGAGTCTTGTTCTCAGACACAAGCGCCGCTGCAGTGTACTGCGCAATCATCAATCCCGACTCCAAGCCGCCCTCTGTAGTGAGGAAGGGAGGGAGTCCACTAAGATGAGGATTGACAAGACGATTGACTCTTCGTTCAGATATGTTCGCCATCTCTGAGAGGGCTATTGAGAGGAAGTCCATAGCCAATGCAATCGGTTGCCCATGGAAGTTACCCCCGGATACTACCTCCCCTTCATCAGAAAACACCAGTGGGTTGTCTGTGGCGGAGTTGATTTCGGTCTCCACTATACTTTGGACGTAGCGGATAGTGTCTAGCGACGCACCAAGCACCTGGGGTATGCACCGCAGCGAGTATGCGTCTTGGACCTTTCCACAGTCTGCATGAGACTGGTTGATTTCGCTGTCTCCCAGGATTGACAGCATGACCTCAGCAACATCCTGTTGCCCCTCGTGTGGACGCGTGGCATGGATTCTCCCATCAAAGGCAGTCCTTGTTCCTCGGAGGGCCTCGAGGCTCATGGCGGCGGCCACGCATGAGTCACGGACAAGCCCTAGAGCATCATGCGCCACCAAGGCACCGAGAGCGGTCATCGCTTGCGTTCCATTGATGATGGCCACACCCTCCTTTGCTTCAAGAACCAAGGAATGTATCTTGGCCTTCTTCATAGCGAGACCGCCTTCCAGGACTGCACCCTGATAGACCGCAGTTCCCTCCCCAATCATCACCAGAGCCATGTGTGCAAGCGGAGCCAAATCCCCACTTGAGCCAACAGATCCCTGCTGAGGTACGACCGGAGTGACTCCTCTGTTGAGCATGTGGAGAAGGGTCTGAACTACTTCAACACGCACTCCTGAGTAACCCTTGGCTAGCGCATTGGCTCTGAGCAGCATCATCCCTCTCACTACCTCTAGAGGGAAGGGGTCCCCAACACCTGCACTATGACTGCGTACGAGGTTCACCTGAAGCCGCGCCAAATCCTCCTTGCTCACGGAGACTGACGCAAGCTCGCCGAATCCCGTATTGACTCCATAGACTACTTTGCCATCTTTGAGGGCGGCCTCAACAACGGCTCGACTCCTCTGCATCCTCTGGGCGGCATGGTCAGCCAGTGTAACCTCAGCGTTTCGCCGGGCAACCCTCACTAGATCCTCTGTTGTTAGACTCTCTCCGTCGATTATCAGACTCATGCCTTCTCCTCCTTTAGCCGCTCCTCAACAAGACCCTCGACCAGCCCTTCTTCTGCCAAGTTCGGCACAGAGATGTGACCTCTTCCTTCCATTCGATCGTTCCACTGCAGGGCCGTTTCAATGGCATTCTCGTTACGAGCCCAAGACCTTCGAGCAACACCGCCTATGACATCCCAATCGATAGCAGATGCGATAATGGCATCAATTCTCGCGCTTCCGTCCAAGACTAGACCAAAGCCTCCATTGATGGCCTTTCCAGTTCCCACGCCCCCTCCATTTGACAGTACACACATAGTCATCCCCCGAGAAGCATTCCCAGCCCAGCACTGGTGAGCCATGTCGCTCATCACATTGCTGCCGTCCCGGATATTGGCAGTTTCTCGGAAGGGAGAATCCGTACCACCGGTATCATGGTGGTCCCGACCCAGCATCACGGGGCCGATACTCCTCTCTCGAATCATCCTATTGAACTCCAGGGCAATCTTCGCTCGCCCTTCAGCGTCAGCATACAGAATCCTTGCCTGGGAGCCCACAACGAGTTGGTTCTTCTGTGCGTCACGAATCCATATGTAGTTGTCACGATCTTGACCTCTCCGGTCCGGATTGATGCATGCCATAGCAGATGCATCAGTAGCCGCTAGGTCTTCTGGCTTTCCGGATAGACATACCCACCTGAAGGGACCGTACCCATAATCGAAGCACAACGGACCCATTATGTCCTCGACATATGAGGGGAAGATGAACCCGTCATTTGTGTCCACTCCGTTCTTGGCAATTCTTCTGTCGCCCGCATCAAATACTGCCTTCATGAACGAGTTGCCATAATCCCAGAAGTGAGTTCCCCGCTGAGTCATCGTCTGAATGAACTCGAACTGCCGCCGCAGGGACTTGTCAACTTGGACCTTGAACTCCTCGCGATCACTGCGAAGTAGCTCTCTACCCTCTTCGAAGCTCACTCCTTGGGGAGTGTATCCACCTCCATAGACATCGTGGCAGGAGGTCTGATCAGAGGCAAGTTCCAACTCGATCTCTTCCTTCACCAAATGCTCCCAAAGGTCCACTATGTTGCCATGATATCCAATCGACACAGCCTCACCCTTCTCCGCGTATTCGTCGGCCCAGCCGAAGACTTCGTCGATGTTGTCTGATTGAAGGCTCAGCCATCCCTGGTCGCTCCGCGTTTCAATCCTGCTTCGGTCAACCTCAGCAATGATACCTACACCCCCAGCAATCTCAATCGCCTTAGCCTGAGCACCACTCATGCCACCCAACCCCGACGTGAGGAACACATGCCCTTTCAAGTCCTCGGTGGGCGGTATGCCAAGGTAGAGACGACCTGCGTTGAGCAGAGTGATGTAGGTTCCGTGAACAATGCCCTGAGGCCCAATATACATCCAACCTCCTGCCGTCATCTGCCCGTAATTTGCGACTCCAAGTGCTGCTGCTCTATGGAACCCATCAGGAGTATCGAACATGCCCACCATCAGAGCGTTGGTTGAGATCACACGCGGAGCGTTTCGATGTGACGGAAACAACCCAAGAGGATGTCCGGAGCTCACGACAAGCGTCTGCTCCTCTGTCATTGTCTCAAGGTACTTCTTCGTGAGCAGGAATTGGAGCCAGTTCTGAAACACCTGTCCGCTTTCTCCATACGTAACAAGCTCGTAGGGGTACAGTGCCACGTCGAAGTCCAGGTTGTTGTCTATCATCAGCTGGATTGCTCGGGCCTCGAGAATACCCTTGTATTCATCCACTGGTCTTGCCCTTATGGCCCCCCGTGGACGATATCGGTAGGCGTAGATTCGGCCTCGAGTCATGAGCTCATCAAGAAACTCGGGCGCCAGAGTCTCGTGTAGCTTCTCTGGAACGTAGCGAAGTGCGTTCTTGATGGCCGTGACAGTTTCATCTCTGGACAGGGAGAAGCCACGGTTAGGTGCTCTTCGATACTTGGGGTCAAACGAGGGGGGAGGAGGAAGAGTATCAGAGAGCCGGGGTTCAGCTGAGTGCGGAGTGCTACCTGTCATCGAAACACATCCATCGTCGCGGTTGATGAGAACGTGAAGTCCTCATAAAACACTCGAATGGTTCTGTTGAAGGGACCTAACAGACAGGGGGAATGAGTTCCGCAAAGAATGGAATCGGAGGGGTGTTGTCTATTGTTGTGGACGCACTCCAGATTCCATCCTTCGGAGCCACACTTAGTTCAAGGCCGATATCTTCGAGACGAACAAGATACTCGAGGTGGTTGATGGTCGTTTCAACGAAGGTGCGAGCAGTCTTGCAGCTCGGGATTCCAAGAGGTTGGTCTGTTCGTAGAGCATCGATGATGCACGCGGGAAGCACCAGCTCTACTTCTAGCTGAACACAGACGGGGTCACCCGCCTTTCGTGTGACAAGAATGCGAATCCAGTCTGTTTCGCATAACGGGTCGACAACTTCATCGCCCTCCAAGTTGGTTTCCATGATTCGGAGAAACCTCTCGTATAAGTCGGTCGGGCTATGCATTGCTATCACGAATCCAACCTGATCATGCGAAGCGCTGACCGTACCTGGAGAACACTGCTCTCGCCTCGTCTTGATTCACAACATAGAGCATGAGCCGCATGTCGCCGAGATTGGGCACTTTCTGACACAGGTTAGTACCAACAAGCCTGTCAAGTGCGAACGTCACTGTTCGCAGAGGTACATTCGCTTCCTTGCTTATGGCCCGTGGAGTCATAGGACCCTTCTTGTCAAGGAAGTGGAGGACTTTGACGGCGCTCTTAGGAAGTCGCATTGGAGTTCTCATGTTTCTTAACACACCACAGTTGATAGAGAGAACGGGATTCCATATCTAATCATGTTAGAACGGAAGTTCTCAATACCACCGTCGGTAGGCCGTAGAGCGCAAGAACCCGAACTCGCAAGTTCGGAAAATGGCTGAATGCCTTGAAGAAGGGGCGCCTCAGATGACCAGGCTCATCAGGCGGTTGGATGGCTCCTTCTGCCGCAAACCCGACCCAGCAGAAGGTGGCAGAAGGAGCCTGAAAGTTTCAATGTCTGGCGTCTCGGCGAATCCACGAAACGCGACAAAGAGACAGCCGTTGCCGGCGAAATCGATTAAGAATCCTGACCGTTCCAAGTCGATCATGTACTGGAGGTGGTCTATCATTGATTGCATTGTCCTGCGGCTACACACCACGGAATGCTCAGTGCCTTTGTCCTCATCTTCGGGAGTGGACGAACTGCAATGCGAAAATGGAGGAGACATCTCGACCTCAATGGTAGAATCCCGGTCTGCGTCCTCAGAGTCAGCAAGAAGAATTCGGACCCATTCGTTCCGGTAGATGACTAGTGCCTCATCGTGTCTGACCTTACCTTCCCTCTCCTTCAAGAGGGCCAGATAGCGCTTTCTCAGGTCAGAGGCTTTGGGCATTACAGACACCTGCAGAATATCAAGAGTCGTGCTGCATTTTGTGCGACTCATGCCCTCTGAGCCCACGCCAAAGGTGAGATCTTGGCCCTTTCCAGGACCTCTTGTGCGTTCTCCATGTTCACGTGGTACATGGGCCGTCGCATGTCGTTTAGATTTGGTATTCTGCGGAGGAGCTGCCGCTTCAGCAGTCGCCTGAGCGCGAAGCTCACCGTTCGTGGTGCCATTTCCAGCTTAGAGCTTAGCTCCTGTGGGCACATCGGCCCCTCTTGAGCCAGAGCTCCGAGAATGGCTATGGCACTTTTCGGAGTTCTAGTCGTTCGCATAGTCAATTCTGTTCGTCCTACCGCTATCTGGGCGGTAGTTTGGCGATACAGAGTATGGATATCTATCTGCGTGAAGGAGGTCTGTACGTTTTATGCAAAAGAAGCATGCCAAGCAGCTCAAAAACGAACCAATTGCTTCGGTTTTGTGAGATTCCCCCCTTGTGCTGTCCTGAGAAACACTCTAGTACTCGGGAGAAGACATGGCAGTGGGAGCGTGCATATCCTGTCTGGGATTGTGTTCTTCAAGACGGCAAGGTTAGGAGAGATTATCAACTTCTATCTGAACGACATTGGAATGCGCATCTGGCTTGAACAAGAGGACTGCACGATCCTGAGCCATGGAAACCTCCTTCTTGGCTTCTGCCAGAGGGACTCACCGGACCTAGAGGGCATGATTACTTTCTTCTATCCAGAGAAAGCTGATGTTGACGAGATGTATGAGGCACTCTCGAGTATTGCGTCCGCTGAGCCAACAGTGAATGAGCGCTATCAGATTTACCAGTTCTTTGCGGAAGACCCAGAGGGACGCGCCCTTGAATTCCAGTCCTTCCTTCATCGAATAGAGCCGGTGGAGTTCTAGGACTCAATCAAGTCGCTCTTGGCTACCATCCGAACGAAGCCGTCCGAACAACCAACGTAGAGGTAGTCAGCATCCTGAGATAGAGATGTAGGTCTGATTGCGCCGAGTTCCATAATGGAAAGGGGCTCCCAATCACCCAGCGAGTACGTCCGAAGTGAGGAGTCGTCTGAAACTGAGAATACTGCTGACGAGTCCACGCACACAGCGTTCACATTGTCTTGGTGCCCTTCCAGAATCGCTATGCAGTCCCAATCATCTTTGCTCCAGACTCTAACCGCGGACTCGAAACTTGGAGGGCGTGGAGAACCGGGACCACCCCACCAGATCTCTCCCGACCCCGAATACAGGAAGTCATCATCAACTTCCAGGCAGAACACGCTGGCATCATGGCCCATCAGTGATGCAGCCTGACCGTAGTCTTGATTGCGATAGACACGAATGCACCTGTCAGCACCCCCGCCATACGTGAATTCCGGGTCGGTGGCAACACAGAGTACGAAGTGCTCCTGTGCTCTCATGGACTTGGCTAGCCTGAAGTCACGCTTAGACCATATCTTCAGCATCCCCTCCCCTAGACCTGCAACAATCTCTGCGTCAGAAACCTTGAGATCAAAGACTGAGCCCGAATCTGCTCTGATTATCGTTTCAGGATGCGGATCAAAGGGAGAGGTTACGTCAAAGACGTGGATACAGCTCGCACCCGCGATATGACCAACATACATTGTCTCTGCGCTCACTGCAAGTGAGAGGGCCGAGTCATGTAGATTCCTGACAAGAGAGGGCAGGTCCGCTTCAAGAGCCTCTGGGTTGGGTCGGTGCAAGTCCCAGCCCAGAAGCTTATCATCGGAGCTTATCGCGTACAGTGCGGTCTCCCCGAGAGCCAAGTGCTCTATCCTGCTACCGGAAGGAGTGCGGAATATCTCGATGGCGATTCTGGTGGCAAGTCTCTTTTCTGTTATACCAATTCCCCCGCACTTGCGGACTCAAGGAAGACATACGTGTTTCCGAGGAAATCAGAGAGCAACGAGTAGGCTCTCTTCACTCGTCCAGCCCAGTTTCTTTGCATTCTGGAATGCCTGGCTTGATTCGGTGTAGTTGCCTACCAACCATAGCAGGAGTCGAAGCTTGTTCCACGCTTCTGGGTTTTCGGGGTTCTCCTTGACCTCGCTTCTCACACCCTTCTCCATCTTCTTGTATTGCTTCTTCTCTGCCTTGCGAGCTTTCTCAGCAGCCTGAATCAGACCCTGTATGTAGTCCACCGACCTGTCGAGGACATGATCCATGAATTCGTCGGGTCGATCTCGGATGAAATCATTCAGGATTGAGCGAGGAGTGTCCTTAGCTCTCCAATACTCCCCTTCAACAAGACTTCGCTCGTACCCAGTCTGGGTGAATTCGAGCAACTCCTCAATGTTAGATGTGACAGTGTGCTCAGCACCCAATCCCTGACGACAGCAGGTCCACTCGTAGTAGACGAGCTCTGTGCCAATCTTGGCCAGAACACTCGGAGAAGGATCCAACTTCTTCAGGTCGTTCATCAAGTCCTTGACGGAGTATTCCTGTCTTTTCGGCAGCTTCATCTCAGACTCACCTACCGGACAGCTTTCCCAGTGTGAGTTATGTCTGATAAACAATACCTGTCTATCCAATTCTGGATTGAACCTTGGCGACATAGGCTCTAATGTTGAACTTCCGCTCCAGACCACGGTCGTTCATGTATCGTATCTTTCCAAAGACCGGTCGCTCACTCCATGCCCTGTCGTGCTTCCCAAAGCACCAAGCCACTCCCGCAAACCCGTTTGGATCCCTGCCATCGAGCTCGTACTTGTTGTTCAGGTAGGTGGCCGTATCGAATGCTTCAGAGGGGCTCTTACTCCACTCGAGGATCTTCTTGCCCCAATACATTCTCATGTAGCCGTGCATCTTGCCCGTGTGAACCATCTCTTCCTGTGCGGCGTTCCAGTAGATGTCATGGGTATTTGCAGATTCCAGCTCATGCCGAGTATAGATATGCTCGCGAGCGTCCCCAGCATGGTCCTCCAGAGTTGCCAGAGCCCAATTGGGCAGGCACTTGATCGATTCGTAGCTCTCGTTGTAGTAGACGAAGTTCATGGCGAGTTCTCTTCGTACAACCAGTTCCTCGACGAAGCTCTCACCCCCAGGACTACCAGACTCTTGGGCTGCCATGGCGAGATAGAGAGGAGAAATCTGCCCGAAATGCAGGAAGGGGCTCATATTCGACAAGAAGTCGAGGGAGGGGTCATTCCGGAGGTCGGCATATCCGTCGATTTTGCTCCTCAGAAACTCAGAGAAGATCCGCTTGGCTGAAGAAGTCCCACCCTTAAATGACGGCTGCTGTGCATCGGTCTTGAGCTTCATCTGCCTTATCACTTCAGCAGTATCAGATATGTCCATGGAGTCAAGGTCAAGGGTCAGAGAGCTCTCCTTCATGCGGAGTCTAGGCAGGTCATGCATGAAGACATCCAGATGTCGATGAATGCGAGGGCGGATTGTCCCGGCAGAATACTGCTCCTTCTCGGACGCCGTCTCGATAGGTACGACGACGTTGGACTCCACTTGCAGTAGAGAGCAACCGATTGTATCAGCAACCTGTGACCTCCACTTTCTCTGAAGCCGCTGATAGTCGCGATCTACAACTGCAAGCGAGGCGCCGCTTGCCAAATCAGGCAGAATCTTCTCGGGAGAGCCACTACGAACAACGAACTTGACTTTCCGACTTTCAAGACTCCGTTCAACTTCTTGGAGACCCTCAAGCATGAATCTGTAGTGCGATGCCATTGCTTCAGGGTATGCTGCAAGACAGAATACTACGATGAGAGGCGTTCTTAGCAAGTTGGCCTCATGGGCCGCAAGTTCAAGTGCATGATTGAGTTCTGTTCTCTGAGAGGACTGCATCCAGTACAGGACGTAGTCGCCTGACGTTTTCCCACAATCATTCAGAGGCTTGACCCTCTCTTCCTCAACCGACATTGCGCTGTCCAGTTGAACTCGACCCTTAAGTACGTGGCTCTATAGGAGTGTCTAGAAGGGTATGTACCAGACCGGGATAGGCACATAGAGCCTGATGTAGAGCGCAAGGACGAGAACTGTCAGAGAGAAGACCACGACAGCCCAGTCCCTTCTCTTGAAGCTTAGACGCTCCATATAGGTTCGCTTCTCACAAGAACCGAAACCTCGGGATTCCATGCTCTCAGCGATAGAGAGCGCCCTCCTTATTGAGACAATGATGAGAGGTACAATGATTGGGATTATGTTCCGTATTCGTGTGAGGAGGCTTCCCTTGTCAAGCTCTACACCTCTCGTCTTCTGGGCATCCATGATGGCATAGGCTTCTTGCGCTAGGGTTGGAACATACCTCATTGCCATGCTCATAGCGAAGGCAAACTCAAACCTCACACGCATCTGAATCAGCGCCTGAGAGAGCTCATCGGGGTGGACTGTGAGAAAGAAGATCGAGAAAGAGGTCATCAGAACTATTAGACGCAGCGAGAGGGAGACGGAGTAGTTGAACGGATACGTTGCAGTAGAGAGCAGTGTATTGAAGACAATTATGAAGATGAGCAGGACCGAGAGGCTCTTCATGCTTCGGCTCCATCGTCTTAATGACCGAGACGCAGCAAGAACTGGAATGAGGAGTCCCAACAGGAGTGCAAGCACAAGAATCTCCATGAAGAGGAGTGAAACTACAGCAAGAACAAGGGAGAGAAGCATCTTGGCCCGAGGATCTAGTCGGTGGATGGGAGAGTCTTGGCGGGTGTACTGAAATACTTCAAGAAAAGACATGTTAGCCACCTCCTAGGATTCTCAGGATCTCCGCCTCTACTTCTGAGAGTAGGGTCAAGCGCTCCGGAACATGAGGGAACTCCTTGTGCAGAGACCGCGCGGCAATCGTCAATTGAGGAGGAGTAAGTGAGCACCTCTCAATGACTTCGTCATTGCTGAGTACCGAGCTGGTCCTTCCGTCTGCCACAATCTGTCCGCCCGCCATTGCTATTGTGCGGGGGAAGTGCTCGATTACAAACTCGATGTCGTGAGTCACTACTACCACAGTGCGACCTTTGGCGTTAAGCTCTTCCAGCATCTGGGCCAAGTTCTCTTTCTGGCGCGCGTCTTGACCGATAGTGGGTTCATCAAGGGCGAGAACACGGGGCTCTGTGGCCAATACTGATGCGAGTGCTACACGTTTTCGCTCGCCGCCGGAGAGTGTGAACGGAGACCTCTCCAAGAAGCCCTCAAGGCCCAGGTGCGAGAGGGTTCTGTTGCATCTATCCAAGGAGTCAGCCTCAGAGTAACCCAGGTTCTTGAGACCGAAGACAATCTCCTTCTCGACGGAATCCAAGAACAGCTGATGGTCTGGATTCTGCATCACTAGCCCTATTTGCCGTGCCAACTCAGCTACCGAGTGGCGCCTAGTATCGACACCGTCAAGGATGACTCGCCCGGAGTCCGGACGGAGTAGGCCATTCAGGTGCTTGACAAGGGTCGTCTTTCCGGCGCCGTTGGTCCCCATGATCGCTACCCTTTCTCCATCGTCAATCTGCAGAGAGACCCCCTGCAGAGCAGTGTAGAGACCCTCGTAGGCGAAGTAGACATCTTCGAGGAGAATCAACGGAGAATCCCCTCCTTGGTCAACTGAGCCAACTCCTGTCCTGTGAGGGGAACACGGTCTAGGTGAACTCCACTGCGGAGGAGCCGCTTGTAGACAGCTGTTGCCTTGGGCACGCCGACCCCAATCTCTTCGCAGAGGTCCATTGCCAGAACCTCTCTTGGGTCGCCATCCGCAATGACCTCCCCCTTGTCCATGAGGATGAGGCGGCTGGCATCTTTTGAGACCAAATCCAAGCGATGCTCAACAATCACTACGGTCATATCGCGCCTGTTGAGTGAGGACACAATGTCAAGGATGGTCTCAGCGCTCTTGGGATCCAAGTTTGAGGTGGGCTCATCCGCAACCAGAATCTTGGGCTTCAGCGCCAGTGTTGCAGCCATTGCTACTCTCTGCTGTTCTCCTCCAGACATCTCATGTGGATGCTTGTCCCTGAGATGCTCAAGCTCCAAGAGCGAGATAAGCTCGTCAACCCTGCTCCGGACCTCTTCAGGAGGGACACCCAGGTTCTCGGGTCCAAACGCTATCTCCTTCTCGACATTGAGTGTGACAAGCTGATTCTCCGGTTGCTGAAACACCAGTCCTGCGGTTGTGGCCAGTTCCGCGACCTCATGTTCTCGCGTGTTCATGCCGTCCACAATCACATTGCCCGCAATGTAGCCCCTGTGGAAGTGAGGCACGAGTCCGTTGATTGTGCGACACAATGTAGTCTTGCCGCAGCCGCTCGGACCTGTGACGACAACGTACTCGTCCTCCTCAATCGTGAGATCAATCTTCTTCAGCGCCAGAGAGTCAGCACCGTAGTACTTGAAACTGAAATTGCTGAACTCGATGAGCGCCAAAGAACTACCTCCTAAGTATCTCCGGTATTCTTCCCTGCCTCTCGCTCGACTGCCATCCTAATCAAGTCTACTGCTCTTGTCAAGGCTTCCTCGAGGTTCTCCACGCCATTTGCACCGGCTGCGTTTGCATGACCACCGCCTTTTCCCCCAATGAGAGGCCCGAGAGGCTCCATAACATCAGCGCCAAGATTCACGCGGGTCTCTCGAGAGAACTCACGAGTGCTTCTGGAACTCAACCGAACTTGGTTCTTGTCGGGTCGTCCTCCAACGATAGCGACATCGGCTCCAACATCAATCAGTGCTCGACATGCACTAGCTTCGAAGGCACGAACTTTCGACGTGACTACTACCCAATTGCCGACATTGTGTATCTTTAGCCTCCCTGCCGCAGTTAGACGCGCGATCCGTTCGGATCGATCAGGCTGGATAATGAGCGATCTGACACAGTCATCGTAATTGGCTCCGCGTTCCAATAGCGCGAGCGCAGTCCGAAGAGTGATGGTGTCAGAGTAGAAGAATCGACGAGTGTCAAAGAGGAGGCCAGTCAAGAGTAGACTCGCTATCCCAGAACTCATCTTGATCTCGTTCTCATCAAACATGTCAGCGATTATCTCACACGTGGAGTATCGGTCGCTTCTTACAAGCGTGTGCAGAGAGAGCTGGTCGATGTCTGGATTAGGTTCGTGGTGGTCAATGACGATTGTGTACTCAGGATTCTGTGGAACTTCCTGGAACCTATCACCGAGCTGGTATCTGCTGTTGGTGTCAAGAAGGACAAGCAGGTCGTGATCACCTTTGACATCTTCTGAGATGCGTTCCTCAGGAGCTAGGACACCCATGACCTGGATTGAGAGACGGCTCACGTCATCGGCGACCATCTCAATCTCAACGTCACTATTGATACTGGATATCAGTGACTTCATCGCGGCCATGGCGCAGACCGCGTCGGGATCAGCGTTCTGATGCCCCATAATCAAAATCCTACGTGCCTGCGAAACAAGGCTCCTCAGGTTCATCGTTCCTTCATCTCCATCAGCTGCTTCTCAAGCCACTCCATGCCGGCCTCGCCAGCCTCTTCTGCTAGGTCGTCGAGGGAGTGCCCTGTGTCATACGACTGGTCAATCTCAATCTGGATATCGGCGTCTAGTTGACCGTCTTGCAGAGCCAGGTCGCAACTGATGAACATGTTCTCAATGCTCTTCTCAGGTATTCTCTTCATGATGTACTGTGAGATGTACTCCTCACAATCCTCAGCAAGCCGCTCCAGCTCCTCTTCGGAAACCGGGGGGAGGCCGATTCTGACCGAGTTCATCGCGTTCACTGGAGCCGGAGATTGCGCTTCGAGAGCTCTAGCTGTATCTTTGATTGGAGTCCTGTGAGACTATCGGACATGGACTTGACTGATTTCTCAGTCTTCTCCTTCCGAATTGTCAGAGTGCGCTGTTTCTCTTCCAGTTCCTCCACAAGAGCAGGCTTCTCTACTTTGAACATGACCTGTCCAACGGCCTTGTATGTCACTACATCGTCGGACTCTTTTCGGAGTTCATCGAGCGTGAGCTCGACCTCTTTCAACTCGTTGACGATGGCTTGAAGCATCACGGACTGACTCTCGTGCTGTCGTCGCATGTTCTCGTACTTTCGCAACTCGTCTTCAAGCGCAGGGGGGATACTCTGAGCCATTTCACTTCACTCTCGTCGTGGTCAGAGTTCGCCGTCGGACTTGTTTCTTAAGGATTTTGGCATGTGCCTCAGTCCAGTGAGTCGAGGGTTCGCTTGCACGCCGAGACCCAAGCCAAAAAGGAGTTCATAGCTGCGCGGAGCGCAGTGAGATCTCCGGCACGGATCTCGATTCGGACAGAGGAGCCCTGAACAGTAACGGAGGTTTCTGCCCTGTCGGATGGTACAGACTGCGTCTCTGGGAGCAGGGCATCATAGATGACTTTCGCCTCCTGTTCGCTATCGAGCTCGATTTCCAGTACCGATGTCCCGGTCACGTCACTGGAGCTCAGTGTCTGGCCTCCTTGATTGCTTTAGGCGAATTCTCGGTCCGATCTCCCTGCCATCATGAGTATGATGATGCGTCCAAAGAGTCTTTCCTGAGGGCAGAGACTCAAGCCAGATCGCCACTCCTCCCAATTGCCCACCAGCAGGGACAGACTCGGATACTCTTACATCGACGTGGAGAACTGAGCCCAGTCGCTCGGCAAGCTGGGTAGCCTCGGTCGCAGAGCCGGGCTTCAAGAAGACTCCCGCAATGGAGCTGATTCTCGGCCTGCTGCCCTCATCGACCTCTCTCCGCAGTGCAGCGCTTTCGATCCTGAGAGTGAATCCCTGACTTCCATCAGGTAGAAGGAGCGTGAGATCCCCCGGATTTCCCTTCCAATTGGATATGATCAAGGCGGCCTCGGAACCTGACGAAGCGATTCTGGAAACGAGCTCGCCAATGCCCATGCCTCCTCGGTTGAACCTATCTGAGGACGGGAGCACAGACCACAAATCTCGCGCAAAAGAGCGTATTCTGTTTGATGTCTTTCTCGAAGTGGTAATCAATAGAGTGGGCAAATCACTCGGCCTGCTTGCTCTTATGGTGCTTCGTCGTCCTCGGATGAGATAGTTTCAGCGTCAATGACTACCTCTTCTTCTTCAGGCTCTACATTAGGCAAGAAGTCGAGAACATCTTCGACATCCTCATCATCGCGAAGGGCAAGAAAGTCACCTGCAACGCGCTGAGCGATAGCTCGCTTCGCAGCCTTTCCTGCATCTGTGAAGGGAACATATGCCCCTCCTGCAAAGACAAGACCGCACTTGGTGCAATTCCAGAGTCCCGCAGCCTTCCTCTTCAGTGCCTTTGTAGCGCAAGATGGGCAGCGAGTCGGATCCTTCCTCCGGTTGTCAATATCAAGGACTCTTCTCCTTAGCTTTGCGCCATATCTCGGGCCGAATCTGCCAGTGCTACCAACCTTCTTGGTACGCGCCAAATCAATTCTCTCCTTTTGAGTGAGTGAAACCCAGGCTGCTGGATTCTACCAGTCGCCCTCAGGTTTCGCCTATAAGCGTATCTATCTGAATGTGAGAAGAGGGCGTTCATCTGGTGCGAACGCCCTCAATCGCTCTTACACTATGTGCTTGACCGCTTCGTTGATGGCTTCACGAATGGGCTTCGCCTGTCCCAGAGCCATCTCCATAGCCTTGTCGACAAGCTCGAGAGACATGGGACCGATTCCGCCACCCTTCTGCATGGCCGTGAAGTTGTCATCACGGTCTACAGCCATGGTGAGTCGGCAGTCCTGCACGAACTCCTCCTTGAGGATTGGGTCGACGATGAGATGCTTGCCAATCAGGGCAACAGTGTGCTCAATGGCGATGTTCTTGATTGGCAATGAGAGTAGCTTCCCGGTTTCAACCAGCTCATCATTCTCGATCTTCATCTCTGGAAACCTTGTGCCCAGCAGGGCTGTGTTGACAGCAATTGATGATGCGTCAATGAGGTTACCATCGTACTCCAATGGATAGACATCCGCGAAGACCATGTACACCTGCTTCCCCTTCTCGATACAGAGGCCCTTAGCATCCACAGTCTCAGACTCGCGGACACCGCGGTCCACAATTCGGGCAAGCTCGATTGCGTCTTCCCTCGGGGGCCCCAGTTCGAAGAGAGGCGAGGCTATTGGCGACATCTCTGCGGTGACCATTGTGACTCCCTCGTCGGGTGAGTCCGGATATGGCTCGCCGACCAGAACCTTGACGCCAGCCACTACAGATGTATCACCTAACTGGACCATTGCAGAACCTTCAGCCTTTGCGGGAACTACGTCTGCCGTAATGCTCAGCTCTCGATACTCGTCGAAGCCGCGTCCGTCTAGACGCTCGCCCTTCCTCAGAAGGTCTGCAATAAACTCACGGTCAATGTGACTGATTGTTTCAGCTGTGAAATCACCCATTAATCCTCATCCTCCATCAGGTCTGCCTCGCCGAGATCGGTTTCGAGGTCGTCCTCATAGTCATCGTAGCTATCGTCATCTTCGTCATCTTCGCCATCCTCTGGCCTTCTCACGTAGGCCCGCTTCAGAGCTTCCTTCTGGAGTTCATGGATATAATTACAGGCACTGATGCCCATCGGAATTGCCTCCATGAGTTCCTCGCGTGTGAAGGAGCCGTCCTGCTGCAGGAGAGTAAGGTCTCCGGTCTGAGGGATGATTGCCATTGGGACATCGCCCTGACCGTACTTGTCTTCCTCGTCGCCTAGGTCCACTACGAGTTTGCCATCGGCCTTGCCAACGGCAACCGCGGGAATTAGACTCCTCATTGGGATTCCAGCATCCGCGAGAGCAAGTGACGCAGCATTGATAGCCGCACATCTCGTTCCGCCGTCAGCTTGGATGACCTGTATGAACACGTCAATCACCGCCTTCGGGAATTCCTCCAAGAAGATACTCGGAGCTAGCGCGTTTGCCACCACCATCGAGATTTCCTTCTCTCTGCGGGAGGGGGCTGGACGCTTTCGATCCGGTACCGAGAATGTAGCCATTCTGTATACAACACGCAGGTACGCTCTATCGTTTAGAGTCAAATGTCGGGGATGCAATTCCCGAGGGCCGTAGACTCCTGCAATGATGTACGTCTTGCCCTGCCTGATGGATGCAGATCCATCCGCTTGTTTCAACACGCCGACCTTGAGCTCGATTGGTCTCAATTCGTCGGGCCTTCTTCCGTCAACCCGTAGACCCTCTGCACTGATCAGAAAATCGGGTCTCTTCTCTGGACTCATTATTCATTCACTTCCTCTGCTTCAATACTGTCTTCTGAATCTGCCTCATCTGCAGGTGCTTCTTCCTCAGGCTCTTCTTCCTGAGCCTCATCTTCTGGAAACTCATCCTCATCTGTTTCATCTATTGCGGACTCATCTTCCAGGGCCTCGTCCTCTGGGGACTCGAAATCCTCTGGTTCAGAATCCTCAGGTGTCGGCTTCTTAGGGTGGCCTTTCTTCCCGGCATCAATCTCTGCAAGTCCTTCAACTATCATGCCGCTGATGCGATCTGTCAGCTTAGACGTGTGAGCTTGTGCCTCTATGGTCTTGAAAGCGTTGATGGCCAGCCTTAGGGTTTCGACATCGGGAGCACGAATCCAGATTCTGCCGTTCTGGCCCACTGTGGTCTGAATCCTCAGATGGTCCTTGATCATGTTGATCATGGATCCTCTTCTGCCGATTATCCTAGGAATCTTCGCCGGACTTACGTCCAGAATCATTCCCCCTTCCAGCTTCCTCAGACCACGACCCTTCATACTAAGGAACGGGCCACTCTGTCTATCGAAAGTCGCTATCTCCGCAGAGATCACGTCGCCGACATCCATGTACTCCGATATGTCATCAGAGTAGGGTCGCCTCAGAGCATTGTTCGCGTGCAAGGATGCCTGATAAGGACCTCCAATGTCCACTTTCCAGTTGTTACCTGCAACCATGGTGATGGTACCCAAGACAAGGTCTCCTTCTTTGGGCACGTAGGCTCCCTCCAGAGCAACAACCTTCACGGTATTGCCTCTGAGTTCAGCCAGGCCAACAAGGGCCGAGTATATCTTACCATCATCATCGTATGTACCGTATGATGCACGGTATCTACCATCAGCAAGTAACTGGCCAGGGACTACTACTTCACGTTTCTGAAAGTATACTGCCAATTCTTTTCCCTCAAATCATATCATGTTCATGTCATAGATTCATTCTCGTCATCTGACGAGTTCTATCCTAATCTGACCCTTTGTCAGTTTGTTCAGCTCATCATAGAGCTCCTGTCTCTTCTGAGCAGGAAGCTCAACCAAGCCTGTCCAGGAGCCATCCTGCCCCCAGGACTCTGACTTAATGACACCTGTGCTCGCGACTAGATTGTATCCCTTTCCTGAGTAGGCTGCAGGAATCATGACCTGAAGCTTCACGCTTTCAAACGAGATTGGTATGATGACACGGAGTGCCTTCACCACTGTCGGCACCTGTTCATCAACGCTGATGAAGGGGTCGACTCGAACCTTCGCCTCCTCCATGGCTTGACGAATTCGATCAGGAGGATGGGGGTGTCCGGTCTGGGGGTTCATGGCCCTCTTAGAGATGTTTTCGACAATCGCTTCGGTCTTTTCATCCACAAGCTGATTCCGCTGCTCGTGAGTCAGACGAAACTCTCCCTGTTTGATAATCTCTGGAGCAATGTCGAATACGTCTGTCGAGCCAAACGCATCCTCTACAAGGCTGTCTGTTGCGTGCTCTCCTCGTTTCGCATCCTCATAGATATCGTACGATTTCAGAATGTCTGCAAGAGGGATTTCAGTCCCTCTCCGATATTCGAATGCGAGGTCAGGATCAACGAACAGCTCGAACCGAAGATGACCCTTCTTGATGCCGACAACTACAGCATCCAAATCAATCCATTTCTCACCAGTCTTCCTGCCTGAACCGCCACCTGTCATGTGTCACTCATCTCCCCATTCTCGACCTACTTCTGTGCGGGCTGTAGGTAGCCCTTAACTTGCTTTGCAGTCAGTTTCTCGAAGACGCGTGTCTTCTTCGGAATCCTCGCGATCTCAACACTGTCCTCGGTGAGATCCTTCTCAGATGATTCTCTGAGGGCGCCAAGAGCCACTTTGATCGCTTGATCAAGTGTCCCGCTCTTGGAGTAGTTCTTCTCAAGATACTCGCCCGCTCTGGCTGTTCCGCGTCCAATCACGGCCGCCAGGAAGCCCCAATATGTGCCTACAGGGTCTGTCACGAATAGTCGTGGTGCCCCATCTGCATCGATTGAGCCGATGATCATCGCAACACCATATGGGCGCGCCCCGCCTCCTTGGGTGAACTGCGCCTTCACATCACAGATGTGTTCAGCGACGGCCTCTGCAGGAACCTGTTCTTCATAGGTCAGCCAATATGACTGGGCTTTGATTCTGGCTTCATAGATGAGCTTTCGAGCATCCGCCATGAATCCTGATGTGGCAACACCGATGTGCTCATCAATCTTAGATATCTTCTCAACACTGTCAGGCTCTTGCAGCGGCATGACTCTCTTCTCAGCGAGAAGAACTACACCGTCATCCGTCAGCACGCCTATAGAGGTGGCGCCTTGTTCCACCGCCTTCTTGGCGTACTCCGCTGCGAATATTCGTCCGTCAGGGCTGAAGATACTTGTACTCATATCGTATCCAGCGCCAGAGATCCCAAACACAGTATGTTCCTCCAGGAAATCTACAGAACACGTCAGAAGTCAGAACCCTGCAATAGGGGCGAAAGCTGAGCAATTCCAACGGGTATTGAGAGATTCCTTCTAGTGCGAACCCATGGCTCATTGCACAAGGGTTCAATCGGCCTTCGTTGGACTAATCGTATAAAGCTTCTGGTGCGTCGTCATCCCTAGTCTTGGAGCCAATAGAGGTACACAATGAAGCCCATAGAGAGAATCGCGGTGGCTACACCGGTGGCTGGGCCGAACATCAGCCAAGACATGGCAGAAACCAAGATAAGAAGCAGCACTACTTCGGTCCAGCCGGCTCTGATACCTGTGAGGTACATCTTCAGGTTAATGACGGTCACGACGAGAAAGACGAAGAAGCCCAGCATCATGAGTACTTCGAGAACGACTGTAAGATAGGGACTGATTCCGTTGAGCCATCCCACTGGACTGGTCTCAACAACATCCGGTGAAGACCATGCCCAGAAGACAAGTCCGAGAATCAGCAGAGCCGCTGCTAGAGCTACAGTGACCACTGTGGATCGAATCATTTCTCTTCGTTCTGGGGTCTCGTCACTCACTGTGTTCACACCGACCTCGGACCGGTGGACTAGGTTCTACACTTAAAGATAGCGGCAGAAACAGATAGACATGTCAGTGCTACTGCCCGTGCCTACATTTGCCATCCAGGTCCCTCAGTGCTACTGCTATCACTCCTGCGGCCAAGAGGTTCATACCAGCTTTCAGATAGAACGGGACGCGGCTGCCTAATGCTAGCACCAAGCCGGAAGCCATTGGACCAAGGAAGAGACTCGAATTCACAACCATCCTGAATAACCCCAGGTAGGTCGCACGCTCCTTTTCCGGATAGGCTCTGGAAATGACGATTGGCGGAACTGCAGTGTCTACTGTGTCAAGTGCAACCCAGATTGAATAGAAGACCACAACAGCAAGAGGATGAGTAACGAAGGAGAACACAACGACCATCACCGAGAGAAGTGACCAAGACGCAACAAGGGCGGTTCTAGGACCCCAGCGGTCGACAACTATTCCTGACGCGTAGCTGAAGGCGGCAATCACTAGGGTCGATACTGAAACCAGAGTCCCATAGAGCAGCAGACTATCCTGACCCATGTATATGGGAACATACCACGACACACCTCGTTGAGAAACGCTGTCAAGCACAAACGCAAGTAGGAGTAGGACAAAAGCGGATTCGTATCCAATCTTCGGGCGCGACATGTCCTTCGGGTCAATATGGCTGAGCTCAAGTGTTTCTTCGAGCGCAAACTGAAGGACGAGGCCTGACAGAACCAGACCAATCGAACCAACAAGGATCATCAAATCAGGCCGCCCGGCCTCGAAATACGAGGCACCAACAAGAACTGTCAGAGCCGGGAGAATTGAGGGAACGAACCGCTCCGCGGTCATGTAGGTGCGGCCGCGCCTTGATGGCTTGCTGCTCTCCATCAACGCCATTGAGGTCGCGGGCATTCGGAATCCACTTCCTGAACTCAGAATCAGATATCCAATACAGATCAGAACCTGACTGTGCATGGCGTCGAGCGAATTCGAGGTCGAGAGGAACACTAGCAGTGCTCCAAGCGACGTAATGAGTCTGCCAGCTACAGCAGTGGGCTTCCTGCCCACTCTGTCAGCCGCCCGTCCCCCGACTAGATTGAACAGAGCAGTCAATAGAGATGAGAATGAGAACAGCAGAGCGACGAAGGTCTCAGACAGACCAATCATGACTAGATGAACGGGCACGAACATGATCCACAGGGCATTCGATGCCACTGCTATCGTGTTGCTAAGGGTAATGCCTGCAACACTCCTACCTGCGGTCATGCTCGTCAGTGGTGGGCAGGCCGCAACACTTAAGTTTTACACTTTCATCTAATATTACTACACAAAAATCGAATAGGTGTAACTCGTGCCAGACGAAAAGAACAACGGACACCTCACGCCGACGACGATTGAGCATCTCATGCAGCAGATGTATAGCGAACTCTCACAGATACGGATAGAGCAGACCCGGCTTCGAGAGAGCACGTCCCTGGGTGCTACGGCGGCCAGAGCACAGAGCGTTGATCTCATGGCCAAGTTCAGTCGAAGAGTCAAAGTGCTCTCAGAGAGAGTCGTGGAGAGAGACCTCACGGCGATCTCAAGCAGAGACATCCGCAATCCTCAGATTGTGGCCAGATTCATGGGGGCGCTGGGGAACGAGGAGCGAGTGAGGATTCTGGCAGAGCTTGACACTGGAAATGCAACCTTCAACCACCTAGAGAGAGTCATCCAGAAGAAGGGCGGCACCCTGAAGTATCACTTGAATCAGTTGCAGGAAGCAGACTTCGTAGCCCAAGAACAGAACCGTGGCAGCTATGCGATTACACTAGAGGGGAAGCTGGCGTACAGACTTGCTGTATGGCTTGCGTCATGCCTGACTCCAATTGAGTCGCCACCTCCATCTGTCACTTGACCTCGGTTCCAAGCCTCATGTTGTAGACGGCGAATTCAAGCTCAGTGAGCTCGTCCTGGAGCTGTTTGTACTTGGCGGCAAACTCATCTGGACCTACTCTGCCGGCCTTCTTCTCGGTCACGAGTTCCTTGAGGGCCCCCTGCTTCTCCGAAATCTGCCGCTTAAGCCGTTCCCACTCCTCGGGGTTGGATGCTACAGACTCCTGCCAGGCGTCGCTTGACGCAGTACTTTGATCAAGCTTGGTCACAATCTCATCGAGGTTCCTCTTGATCTCATCTTTGCCCTTCTTGTTCTCGCGACTCACAGGCATCACACACCTGAGGCTGCCGGGAGGTGATATATGCATTGAGATGGCTCTATCCAAAGAGGAGAGGAAGGAACGGGATTATCGGGAGTAGGAGTAAGGTGCCGACCGTCACTATGGTCGCGGCTCGCTCGGCGTCAAGCCCAAAGCTCGCGGCATAGACCACTGTCAGCACTGCCGGAGGCATAAGAGATTCTAGGACTACTATTCTTGCGGGATCTGGTGATAGTCCAGAGAGCAAGACCAGTGGAAGTACCAGGAGAGGAACGAGGACCTGCCGGATGCCGATGACATTGAGAGCGGATCGAACGTCAACCAGAGTGAATCTGATTCCTATCCCCAGGCCCACAGAAACCAAGGCCAAGTAGGAAGTGATTGGGCCTGAGTAAGATAGCGGCGACGCAATGACTTCGGGAATCTTGAATGAGAGGGCGAAGAGAAGGATGGCGACAATGGCTGCAATGAACGGAGGGAAGCGAACTGCCTTGCGGATGACTTCGCTCCAAGAGGTGCTCTTTTCGCTGAAAGCAGCACCCATGAAGGAACCTAGGGTCACAAGGAGAATCATCTGCGTGAGCGAGAAAAGAACCACCACTGCTTCCGCACTGGCTCCCAGAAACATGACTGCTATGGGCAGAGGTATGAATAGGGCATTGTTGAAAGTGGCGCAGATGTAGAACACACCTTTCGTTGCACTGTCATACTGGCCGATACGAAGCCTGAGATACATCAGCGCAGGGGCGACCAGATGCACGAACAGAGCTAACAGTATGATCATGGGAATTTCGGTGAGAGAGTCGGGGGAGGCCGTGAGTAGAGTGTGGACTACAAGAATCGGGACAAGGAGATTGATGAGTAGAGCGTTCAAGTGATTATTGAGTAACTCGCCTCTACGTGATATCTTTGCAGTGAGGTATCCCAGGAAGATGAAGGAATAGAAGATTAGGATTTGATATGCTAGGTTCAGGAGTGTCTGCATCTTGCTCTCTCACATTGTCCGAATGGGCCGTTCTCCCACGAAAGAAGATACCGGATGAGGCCAAAGGAGACTTCGACAGACTAAAGAGGATTCTCCACAATGACGCTCTGTTTCAAATGGGGAGATTAGAAGTGACGGAGATTGAGGCACTGGCAGCCGCAATTGAAAGCATGGTCAAGAAGGCAGAGGACCCAAGACAACAAGCGAGATTCAAAGACTACACCAGGACTCTCCTGATGCGATTCGATGACTTGAACACGGAGTTCGTCGTGCGGTTCGATAATGGTAAGCCCACCGTACGGCAGGAGGGGATCGAGAATCCAGACATGACTGTTACAACGGACAGCCAGACAGTCATCGGCATCCTCCAGGGCGATGTATCGCCGATGAGGGCATTCATGAGTGGCAAGATACGAGCCGATGGACCTGCAAGAGACCTCATGAAGCTCCAGCATCTTCTCAAGAAGTAGTCAGTCCAGCCCAAGTCTTCTGAGGGCTGCCTCCGAAGGTTTCCCTGAATCTCTATCCCAATCTCGAAACGCATAGTATTCATTCAGCTGCATGTCAACGTCCGGAACGAAATCGTCTGTGACGCTCTCCGGCTGAGGCTGTAGGAGAGACGGTGGAAGACGCTCGTCGGAAGTCCTCAACCCGAGACGCAGGTTCAGAAGACGCTTCATCGTGACTGCCCTAGCTCCAATCACTAGGATGTCTTCAATTCGGTAGGATGTCCCCAGTGCCAAGTTCAGAAGCGAGATGATGTTCTCAGGAGGAACTATCGCGAAGTGACAGAGAATCACCGAATCACAGAACGCTCTGAAGTCCTGAGCTCTTGCAGCCACTTCGCCCTTTGATTCATTCTCGAGGCGATCACCTCCTACGATGCCAAGTTGCCGGACATCAGCTCCCATGTCAACGCTGTACATATCACCCTCTAGATGGGTGGCACCCCTTGCAGCTACTGTATAGACAGTAGCCATTCCAGAAAAGGCCCGGGGATCATGGTTAGGAATCTCCAACCCTCTGACATGCAGGACCTTTTCTTCACAATTGTGCGTCCTTGCCACGATGAGAGATCCCTCAGCAAGAAGGTTACCTATACCCCTACGCCCTGCTATCATATGTATCATCTCAATCACAGCGTCGGGGTCACCCCAGGAGAGATCGAAGTCGGCAAGGCCAGTTTCCGCGAGATGAGTTGAAAGCGCGATAGTACTGCCACAGCTGATAGTATCGAGACCGTACTCATTGCAGAGCCGGTTCATAACAGCCAGCTTACGAAGATCCGATACAAGTAGGTTTGAGCCAAACGAGGCCAAGGTTTGGTATTCAGGACCAGCGACTCCGACGAGACTGTGTTCGGGCACAGACACTTTCCTTCCACAGCCAATGGGACATGAGTAACATGCCGTCCGCCCAACGAGTATCTCGTCCATCGCCTTCGCGTTTATGAGGTCTGCTTCATCGAACTCGATCTCTTGGAAGTACTTGATTGGCATGTCATTGAACATCATGCCGATGTCGACATACATTGCCGTCCCCTGGGCATTCAGCATGGACATAGCCTCGCCAAGAGTCCTCGACGACCTTCTGGCCAACTCTTGGAACCTATCGGGCATAGAGATCTCCACTCTGTCAATTCCTCGCACAGCGACCGCCTTGAGATTCTTAGATCCCATTACCGCACCGAGACCACAGCGTGCAGCGACTCGTTCACCGTTGACAATGCTGGAGTATCTTACAAGGTTCTCTCCTGCAGGACCAATACAAGCCGTGTGCATCCTTCCGTGCTCTTCATTTATCATGACCTGCGTTTCACTAGTGGTCCTGCCCCAGAGATCAGTAGCAGGGAGAATGCTCGCTTTTCCGTCGACTATTGTGAGGAGGACTGGAGAACTCGCTCGTCCCCTGACGAGCACTCCATCATATCCCGCGAACTTGAGGTTGGCACCGAAGTGGCCACCAGAGTGGGACTCACCCCAGATACCAGTCAATGGAGACCGGCTGCAGATCACATGACGGCCAGTGCATGGTGCCAGAGTGCCTGTGAGAGGACCAGTCATGATGAGCAGGACATTCTCTGGCCCGAGAGGCTCCGTCTTGGAGTCAATCAGTGAGCCGAGAAGTGAGGCCGAGTATCCGCTCCCTCCCAGGAAGAGGCTGGCGGTCTTAGTATCTATTGGCAGATCGAGGGTCTTGTCAAGGTCTAGGTCACATACCAGAATCCTGCCCTTGTAGCCGTACATCGCCTACACCTAGTGGTCTTTCATCAGATCCCACAAGTCCATTTCGTCTTCGACCACATCCTCCGGGAGCAGGTTCGGAGTGCCAACCTGCTTGGCCAAGTGATAGATCTTGCAGGCTCGCTCTAGCAGGACCGACAGGCGCAGAGCGTTCTTCAATGTCTTGCCGACACAAACAGCTCCGTGATTAGCTAGGAGCACTGCACTCCTTCCGTCTAGTGCCTTAGAGACATTGACACCCAATTCCGAAGTGCCGGGCATTGCATACTCTGCAACCCGGACCTCACCGCCAGTCTTCGGAACGACTTCATCTATGATTGGCGGAAGTGGTTCTCCCAGAACAGCCAAAGCAGACGCATATACGCTGTGTGTATGTACGATGGCACCAACATCCTCGCGGTTCCTGTAGATTTCAAGATGCATCTGAACCTCAATGCTTGGGTTTCTATGCCCTTCTACGACCTTTCCTTCCATGTCTATGATCATAACATCATCTAGTGACATCTCAGTGTAGTGCACAGAGCTTGGAGAGATGACCACGTGATCTCCATCTCTGACACTCACGTTGCCGGAAGACCCTACGACCAAATCGAGTTCCTCCATCTTCCTGCATGTATCAAGAAGATCCTTCTTCTTCTCTTCAAGCATCTGCGTCACCTCGAAACCATATCTTTCTCCACTTCTCGTAGTGAGTCCTGTAGTGCGATGCACACTCATCAGGATTGCTGTCGTCTTTCCAGGCCACCATCTCACGCATCCCTTCTTCTAGAGAGGCATGCGATTCTGCGCCTACCGACGCACATATCGCCGCACCGAGGAGGCTCCCTTCGGGCTGAAGAGGAGATGAAACAGACTGTGCCATAACGTTCGATAGGATTGATGCCCAAATTCCCGACTGTGTCATTCCGCCAATTGTCTTGATTCTCGTCGGCACACCATACTGTGCCAACTGCTCTATGTTGCCTCTCACAGCGAATGCGATGTTCTCGATAACACCTCTGATGAAACTCCCTGCTGACAGTGGAATCACTTGGGGCAGGGCGGGCTGCGGGAAGTACATCCGAGCCTGGGGGATATTCGTTATCTGCCAGCAGTCCATGATACTTGGGCCAAGCGCAATGTATGTGTCGTTGCTTCCGGGCGGCACATGTTCCACAATCTTGCTCAAGTCATGGTACGTTCTCCTAGCACAAGCCTCAGGATCCTCTGAACGTTCGCAGAGAATGCGAACAGCCCACTCGAGGTAGGCTCCTGTTAGTGTAGCATTGCTCTCTAGAACCCAGGTGTCGCCGCCCATGTGACAACCCGTCCAGACAGCCTGTTCAGCGGAGCAGATGGGTGCATCGACCAGCAGCATCACAGGCGTTGTGCTCCCTGCAATGACCGTTATCTCGCCCTGCGAGGCCTGAGCCGCTAGGAGCGCGCAGCTGGTATCCGACCCTCCCTGCACAACTGCAAGCCCGGCGGAGAAACCAGTCGAGCGAGAAGCTGCATCGGTCACATGGCCGACCACTGAGCCCGCATCAATGATGTCAGGTAGAATGGCAGTGTCTACTCCCACAAGGTCCGCGACCTCACCGCTCCATGTCTTCTTGCGAATGTCCAAGAGGCCCGTGCCACTTGCTGCGGAGAGATCCGTCACGAACTCAGCTGATAGCTCGTGTGTCAGCCAATCACTCAGCGTCAGAATATGCTGAACCCGCGAGAACTTCTCTGGCTCTTCCTCCTCAAACCAAGCGAGCCGGGCGGGTGCAAACATGAGAGGAGGCCAGCATCCTGTGATCTCCTGATATGCAGGACCCATCTCGTCTTCAATCACATACTGCGTCATCGCACCTCTGGCGTCAATATTCGGTCCGGCATACAGTGTCTTTCTTTCCTTGTCAAGGAAGACCGCACCATGGCGCTGACTGGTGGTGGCTACGGCCTTGATATCAGAAGCAGACACCTTCGAGCTGTCGATTGCCTCCCTTATTGCCTCACATGTGAGCCGCCAGAACGCAGTTGTGTCAAACTCCTTGGCAATCTCTAGGTCTGGTGGGGTTGTGTAGCCCCAAGACCTTCGACCGAGCCCCCTCACATCTCCGTTTGAGTCTACGAGCATACACCTGACGCCAGTAGTCCCTGCGTCAATGCCTGCAACAATCATCTCGATTCCTCCGCCTCGAGGACTTCAGGATTCAGAATGTTGTTCGGACGTTCCCCTCCAAGTAATCTTAGAATGTCGTCCACCAGCGACCCGGACTGGCGGCGGATCGTGTCCCCAGTGTTACCTCCCATGTGGGGCATTACTGTCACATTGTCCAGGTGCAGAAAGATGTTGTCACAGTCCACTGGTTCCATTGAGAAGACGTCAAGGCCAGCTCCCGCGATCTGTCCAGACTCGAGGGCTTCCAGTAGTGCTTGTTCATCAGTGATTGACGCCCGAGCTGTATT
The DNA here is from genome assembly GCA_016839445.1 of Candidatus Thorarchaeota archaeon. GTDB lineage: Archaea > Asgardarchaeota > Thorarchaeia > Thorarchaeales > Thorarchaeaceae > SMTZ1-45. Next base: position 20,875 of record JAEOUG010000037.1, on the reverse strand, counting down.
GATGAGGACTGAGCTTGTCTTCATCATCTTGAACTCCTCAGCTCCAAGCATCCTTGAGGTTTCCTCACTTGGCGCGCAGTGGATAGTCACTACATCCGACTCCTTGAGCAGAGTATTGAGGTCGACCGATCTCCCGCCCAAGTCCTCGATCTTCTCAGGCGGTGCGTATGGGTCGTAGACAAGGAGATGCATTCCGAAGGAACCAAGACGCTTGGCCACTTCGGTCCCAATCCGCCCCAAGCCGATTATACCCGCGGTTCGCCCATTCAGCTCAAACCCGACGAGAGAGGTGTACATCGCTGAGAAGTCCTTGAAGTCGTCAATCATGAATTCGCTTCTCAGTAATCTCTCGGCCTTGATGATGTTTCGTGCTTGAGATAGTATCAGAGCGATGGCCATCTCAGCCACAGCCACAGTGTTTCTTCCAGGTGCCGATAGCACAGGGATTCCCTTTGCTGTGGCTGCTTCCACAGCAATGTTGTTTGGACTGCCTCGAACCGACGCGATGATCTTCAGTTCTGTATTCTCAATGATCTCCTCCCGTATCTCATCACCCTCGACAATGACGATGTCATAGCCACCCTGTTCGATGACTGGTAGCAAAGATGAACCCAGCCGAAGCTGCCCTGTATCGAGCCAGCTCTCGTAGGTCACCTCGAGGCCAGCACTCCGCAGGCGCTCGAGACCTTCATCTGTGAAAGGAGCTGTGATGAGGACCTTCAATCCCACTTCATCCCAACAATCGGTTGCCTATCATCTGATTTCTCCCCTTTAAACGTTCATTGACGGCCGGAAAACAAGTTTGCGGCGCAGACTCCTATGTAGGCCAAAAAGAGTCGATGCTTCTTATGCTTACAATCCTAGGTATTCTACGTGATCTACAATGTCTGTATCTGCTATAACAATATCAAACCTGTCCAAGAGGTTCGAAGACATAGTCGCAGTTGACAGCCTCAGTCTAGAAATCGAGTGGGGCGAGCTCTTCGGTATTCTCGGACCAAATGGTGCAGGCAAGAGTACAACAGTCAACATTCTCAACACACTTCTGGATCCCACAGAGGGGTCGGCCACGGTCGATGGCCACGATGTGGTCTACGATGCAGAAGGCGTGAGAGAAGTAATCGGCGTCTGTCCACAGGAGCCAGCATTCTACCCGCACCTCTCTGGGCGTGAGAACATCATGCTCATGGGAGATCTGCACTTGGTGCCAAAGGATGTGCTTCTGGATAGGATTGAAACCATGGTTCGGAAGATGGACATGGAAGACTACATAGACAGGCGCGCAAAGACCTACAGCGGCGGAATGATACGCCGTGCCAGCATGCTCATGGCGCTCATTAGTGACCCAAAGGTTGCCCTGCTTGACGAGCCAACGGTGGCAATGGACCCAATGTCTCGTCGTGCTGTCTGGGACTTCATTCGTGAATTGAAGGCAAGCGGCAAGACTGTCATCCTCACTACGCACTATATGGAGGAGGCACAGGAACTCTGCGACAGAGTAGCCATCATAGACGAAGGCAGGCTGATCGAACTGGGTTCCCCCAAGGAACTCATGGAGAAACACGGAGCAAAGAACCTGGAAGAAGTCTTCCTGAAGCTCACTGGTAAGAAGCTCAGGGAGGGGGTATAGAGATGAATCTGAGACGCCTAATTGCACTGACAAAGAAGGACTTGAAGAAGACCACAAGGGAACCAGCAGTGCTCTTTCTTCTCATCCTGTTTCCAATCATGATAACAATCGTGTTTGGACTGGCTTTCGGGGGAATCGGGGGAGGCGGTGCAACTTCGTTCGATGTGGGCCTTCTCAATCTTGATACCGCAAGTCCAGAGGCTGCTTGGAGCAACGCATTCATTGGGAATCTCACTGACTCTGAGGTCTTCGTTATCCAAAACTACGCCGATAACGGAACAGGGCAGTCAGCGCTCCTCCAGGGCAATCTCGACGCGTTCATCGTCGTCCCTGAAGGTTTCGGAAGCAGCATCGCATCATACTACGGGTCACCCTTCGATCCAAGCGCTTGGGAGAACACAACCATTGGGCTCTATGTGGATAGTGGTTCAATCATCGCCGTCTCTGCCATACCGCCCTTGGTGCAAGAGGTCTTGATGAGGGCAATCTTCGGGAGTGATGCAATGGAGATTGGCCTACCAGTCGAGATTGGCAGTCCTGCTTTGGTCGAGTCCAGCACACTCACACAGTGGGACTTCATGGCGCCAGGGATTTTCGCCTTCGCGGCCATATTCTTGACAATGATTGTGGCCCAATCAATGACCTACGAGAGAGACCAAGGTCTGCTGAAGCGATTGAGGACCACACCGATGTCCTCGGCGGACTACCTAGTGAGCCAGACACTCTCATACATGATCATCGCAGTGGTTCAGGTCGTGTTGGTCTTGGCTTCATCATTCGCGATAGGTTATCGGCCCGGGATCGGTCTTGCGGGAGTCATCTTCACGTTCGCCATCACTCTGGCCTTCTCACTGGTTGCGATCGGTTTTGGCCTGATTGCCGCTACACTCTCGAAGTCGGCGGATGCGGCCACTGGGATCAGTTTCGCATTCATTATGCCGCAGATGTTCCTCGGAACATTCATGCCCCTTGGTGGAGCCACCGAGGCGATAGCGAAGTTCATCCCGAGCAAGTACGTTACCGATGCGTTGACTACTCTGTTCCTCAGGGGTGCGCCAATCACAACACCAGCCATCTGGGTGGATCTTGCCATCGTCACGGTCGTAGGATTCCTGCTGGTGCTGGTGGGAGTTGCTCTGTTCGAGAGGTACGGCTCTCGCTAGGAGTCCCACATGGGACTCCTTCTTTTTCCTAGCAGGATTATTATGGAGGCTTGGGAATGTTGCTCATATTCTTTCAGACTGAGGTGATATCTTGAACCCCGAGAACTCTGACGCCGAGAACGACATGATTGAGAAAGCGAAGCAGCTTCTGGTGCTGACAGACCTAGTTGACAAGTATCCACAGGTGGTCGCGCGCAGAGTGGCTGGTCTTGTTTATCTCATAATCGCAGGCGGCATTTCATTCGCCACTCTGATCCTCATGAACCTGCAGGACATCTTGGGACAGGGTAACATACTCCTCGTCAACATCGGCTTCGTCTTACTCAGTCTGGTGTTTTCGTGGGTGGTCGCCTTCAGGCTTGTCGTCCCACTTACAAGGTCATACCCTGAGGATCCACGAGCAGAAGAGGGTGGCAAGGGCGTCATCGTGCTCTGGGGGATCCTTGCTACGGCAATTATCATATCTGCACTCGTCACCTTTCAGGGCGACGCGGACATGCAGCTGCTCTTTGCTCCGTCGCTCCAGTTCATCATGGGGTGTGGCTTCGCCGCCAACTATGTCCTTGGTAAGAGAGGAGCCGGGGTGGAGTTCTACAGCAAAGAGCATGCGTATTTCGCGATTGCGATATTCCTCAGCCTGATCCCGATGCTCATGTTCCTAGACAAAGCATACCTCTTCATCATCCTTGTAGACATGGGTGGCATCTACATCATTGGAATCTATATGTTGGTGACTGCGGAGCGGATACTCCTGGAGAGCAAAGGGCAGGGATAACCTTGGGTCTGGACGGGGACCTGCTCTCAGCACTGGTTGGCCTCATGGAAGAAGACCGTGAGACCATGGTCCCCACACGGCTCTCCATTCTTGTCTACCTTTACTTCACCCAGCATGCAACGTTCCCGGTTCTGCAGAAGAAGCTCTCACTCACTTCGGGCAACTTGGCCAGCCACTTGAGGAAACTGGAGGAGCTAGGACTGGTTCGGATATCGAAGCGCTTTGTGGACCTCAAACCAACGACCTTCGCAGTGCTGACAAGAGACGGCGCCGAAAGAGTGAGAGAGCAGATGGTTCGAATGAGAGAGATAGTCACAATGGTAGTTGAGAAGGAACCTGAACTAGAGAAGTAGCTTCTGAAGCTTCAAGAGATCAGGCACCTCACCTCTTGTCTTCAGTTTCCCAGCCGAATACGCAGCCATGGGGCTCTCGGTCTTGTCCATGATCCCAAAGAATACAACACTGTCCATCGTGACCTCGAGCTCAGCCTCCGTGTTTCCCTCTGCAATCTCCAGAAGCTCAGCGTCGCCGATTCTCATGTACATCTTGGTGTCTATGTCCGGGAACACGAACTGCAGGGTCTTGTTATACTCCTTGAACCGGCGCTGTATCTTGGGGTCGTTGAAGCGTGAGCCGAGGCTCCTGAGTTCACTTAAGATTCGGTCCTTCGTCATCAGGGACACCGCTCTAACTAGCAAATCAATCACTGATTTATCTTCTCTGCACCACCCTTATGTAGGAGGAGAACCAAGTGAGCGGCGTCAAAGGAGCATCCGGTGAGCGAAACATGAGCCAGGAACCAATCGAGTCAAACCGTGCATACTACGCACTTGCGGGGGGCTGGGCCTTCGCTGTGCTATTCACTCTCATCATCTGGGCGCTGGGTCCGTTGCTGGAACCATTCACGAGCATTCTGATAGACGACCTTGGCGCGTCATGGTACTACTGGCAGCTTCCGCCTCCTGAAGCCCCAATCCTCGTCAATCAAATCATAGTCTGGTCCTTCTACCTTGCACACCAGTTCACAATCTGGGGAGCAATCTACTGGGCGAAGAAGAACCTGAGCGATCTAGCCGCGAGGCCTACCAAAGGTCTCACAAGATACAACTGGGCCACTATTGGTTTGAACCTTGCCTTCATCGTGCTCCACTTGGTCCAGACACACATCTGGTTCGATGGACTAGCGCAGGATGTCCCAATCTGGACAAGCCAAGGATCTGTCATTCTGATGCTCGTCTTTATCCTCATTATTGAGAACCCTCGGAGGGGGCTCTTTCTAGGACGTAAGGCGGGAAAGCCAATCACTGCGCAGGCTTCTGGATGGTTCAGAAGAAACCATCCCTATATTGTTGCCTGGGCGCTGGTCTACACCTTCTGGTTCCATCCGATGGCTTATGACCCACAGCTGCTTACGGGATTCTTCTACATGTTCCTTTTGTTCACTCAGGTCTCGTTGGCATACACTGTAGTCCACGTCAACAAAGCGTGGGTGGTCACGCTCGAGAGCTTCGTCGCGATACATGCTCTCTATGTAGCGGTGTACAATACGCTGCAAGACCCGCTTAGCAGCCCAGAGATGTGGCCGATGTTCTTCGGCGGGTTTGCATTCATGTTCGTCTTCACGGGCATGTACGCCTTTGGCTGGAAGAGGTGGATGCGTGGTGTCGTCTTTGGCATCTACTTCGCGTTCTTGGTCTGGGTCTACTTGCCCCCCGGACTAGGAGGATATGGCAGAGGAATCAGCTATGCCCTGCGACTGGAGTTCCTGTGGATACCCATCATTCTCTACCTTCTGGCATACGTATTCGCGGGACTGGCGTACCTCTGGGTTGGGAGGAGATCAGACTAGAGAGTGTCTGCAAGGTCGCCCCTGCACTTCGGCCCAAGGCCCGGACCAGTGTATCTGAAACTCAAGGCGATGAAGATTGAGGGCTTGTTTGCTGTTAGAACACGTGTTCCAATACATCCTCTTTCTGCCGTATAGGGACCGGTTTTATGCATTCAAGCCGCTCACCAAGTGGCGGCACCAACGTTAGGGTTAAATAACGCCTTCTGATGTTGCCGCCGACACTACCGTAGCCTGGAGCCAGCCTCAATGGTCAGCGATACAGCAAAGAAATCCGACCAGACATCAAAGCCCACTGATGTTCTAGTCATTGGTGGAGGCATGGCAGGAATCAGTGCTGCTCTTGGTCTAGCCAATGGCGGCCACCATGCCCACATGATCGAGAACACTGTGAACATTGGTGGCAACTACGTCGCCATTTACAAGATCTTCCCAGCTCTCGAGTGCTCTGCCTGTGTCATGACACCACTCACTTCCTTTGTTGGAAAGCATCAGAACATCACCATTCACGCCCTCTCAAGGGTCGAGAAGATAGAGGGAGAGGCAGGCGACTTCACAGTCACAATCCGCAAGACCGCGAGATACGTTGACGAGAATAAGTGCACTGGCTGTCAGCTCTGCGTCCGCTCGTGTCCAGTGGAGATTCCTAACGATTACGACTTCGGCCAGTCGCTTAGAAAGGCAATCTACTTCAACTTCGCACAGCAGATACCCCTGGTCGCGACTCTTGACAGGGAGTCTTGCATCGGCTGTGGAACATGCGCTGCCGTGTGCCCGCAGCAGTGCATTAACTATGATGACAAGGATGAGGTCTTCGAACTTCATGTCGGATCCATCGTTGTAGCAACAGGTTTTGAAGAATACAAACCGCTGGACTACGGCGAGTATGGGTATGGTATCTATCCTAACGTCCTGACATCTCTCGAGTACGATAGACAGACCCATCCCACTGGCCCCACAGATGCGCATATGGTTCGACCATCAGATGGGAGAGAACCTGAGAGGATTTTGTTTGTCAACTGTGTAGGCAGTAGAGATGTGAGAGAAAACATCAGCGGCTACAGCGACCACTGCAACCGTGTCTGCTGCTCCTTTGGTGTGAAACTGGCCCAAGTGACTCGGATGCACTATCCCGAGGATCACTGTGAGATCATCTACACTTACATGGATATGAGAACCGCAGGGAAGGCCCTTGAGGAGTTCCTCTGGGATACGGAGAAGAACCGCGGAGTGAAGTTCATCCGAGGACGAGTCGCCGAGATTCAGGAAGACCCTGATACCCACGACCTGTTCGTCAAAATGGAAGACACTGAGTCTGGGGAGATTATCGAACTCGACAAGATTTCCATGGTAGTTCTGAATTCAAGCTTCCGCCCCAGTAAAGAAACTGAGCAGCTCGCTCAGATTCTAGGCATTGAGATGGATGAGACTGGCTGGATTAGGGAGAAAGACCCCAACTCTAAGGCTCTGGAGACAAACCGACCCGGCATCTTTGTTGCTGGCTGTGCCCACGGTCCACGTGACGGCACGGATACTGTCAATGAAGGGAAGGGGGCAGCGATGGCGGCTCACTCGATCTTACCCATACCTCAGCCAGAGGCACCGCCTGAGATTCCACCCGCGGAGCTTGGAGATGAACCACGCGTCGGTGTCTTCATTTGTCACTGCGGAGGCATCATTGGTAACGAGATAGACGCCCCCAGTCTTGCAGACTGGGCGGGAGACATAGGGAATGTCGTCTACAGCACAGATTACATTTTCATGTGCAGCGACCCAGGACAGGAGCTTGTCACTCAGGCTATCAAGGACCACAAGTTGAATCGAGTTGTGGTGGGTTCGTGCTCGCCACTTCAGCATGAAGAAACCTTCAGGGCGGCATTGGAGGCAGCAGGGCTCTCACGTTACTACCTTGTAGGGCCTGTTGGTCTGAGGGAGCAACTCACTCTCGTGCACACAAAGGATGCTCGAGATGTGAGGCAGGAGAAAGCTCAGGATATGATCAGGAGCGCAGTCGCCAAAGCGCTCAACAACGAAGATGTGCCACTCAAAGAAGTCAAGGTGACCCGAGAGGCCATGGTCGTTGGCGGTGGCGTGTCGGGCATGACTGCAGCGCTCGATATCGCGAGGAAGGGTTTCAAAGTCTATTTGGTGGAGAAAGAAGGACAGCTCGGAGGAAGGCTCAACGACCTTCACAGGCTCTTCCCCGTAATGAGTTCTGCAGATGAAATCGTGCAGGACCTTACATCCAGAGTTTCAAAAGAGAAGAGAATAGAGGTCCTCCTCAACTCCAAGGTTGTTGCTCGTGATGGATCCTACGGTAACTATGACATCCACGTGCATAACATGGAAACAGGTGTGAGATCAACCTACAGAATCGGCACCATGGTAATCGCTGTTGGAACGGATGTCTATGACCCAGAAGAGGGAGAATACGGATGGAAGACGGTCCCCGGAGTCATCACAACCCTCGAACTGGAGAGAATGATGAAGAACGGCCAACTGAAGGACGCTCCTAAGAATCCTGTATTCATTCACTGCGTTGGCTCCCGCCAGAACCCAGGTGAGGGAAACCGCTACTGCTCACGCGTCTGTTGCTCGGCAGTCATTGCAATGCAACACGAGCTGCATGAGATGTTTCCTGACATCAAGATCTTCTCAGCATACAAAGAGCACATTCGGCCCTTTGCCAATGGCATGGAGGAGATGTGGCGAGAGAACCGTCAGAACGGTGTGGCCTATCTCAGATGGCACAGGGACAGACCCGTCACAGTGGAAGAAGGAGATGATGGGGAGGCAATTGTCACAATCTATGACACGCTCTCGCAGGAGACCTTCAAGATCAAGTCGTCAATGGTAGTGCTTGCTCTGGGGCTGGAGGCACCACACGATGTTGGAGAGCTTACCAAAGCCATTGGAATCAATCGAGGACAGGATGGATTCCTTGCGGAGATGCATATGAAATTCAGACCAGTTGAGACCACTGTGCCAGGCGTCTTCCTCGGATGTACTTACGCAAAGAACGTTTCAGATTCCATTAATCAGGCCAGAGGCGCCGCAAGCGAGGCAACTGCTCCCTTGAATCTGGGAACAGTGGAAGTCGAGCTAATGACCGCAGACGTTGATCAAGATCTGTGTGTCGGCTGCGACCTCTGCCACTACTCTGAGATTTGCCCGTACGACGCCATCTCAATGGTAGAGATTGAACCTGGAGTGAAGAAGAGCGTCACTGACGAGATGCGATGCGAGGGCTGTGGTGCCTGTGCGGCTATCTGCCCAACAGGAGCACGTGACCTCCGCTGGTGGAGAGAAGAGAGCTTCCTTGATGAGATAGAGGATATGCTCAGGGAGTGATAAGATGTACTCCGTGGCGGCACTTCGGTCAGCTTGGATGATACTCAACGATCTTGTGGGAGAACTCGAGAGAACCGGGGTGTTTCTTCCAGACCTTATCAGAGCCGATCTCAGGAACGCGAAAATGGTCATCGAGTACCTTGACTCGTTCTCAAAGGACATTGGAGCGACGGACTCCCAAGACACAGATCTCCACAACGAGATCTCTGCAAAGGTGTTGAGCATCAAAGACGTCATAATGCAGCAGGCCGAAGACAAGGGCGTCGGGTACAGGGAGCAGTGGCTTCAGAAATTCGAAGACGCTCTTGAGGGGCGGTTGGATGCTGCAGATCATGTAACGAAGACACCCATCTCTGACATCCCACGTGACAAGTACACAGGTTTCTTCAGAATCAAACTGCCTGATGAAATCCCGGTGGAAGTAATATCGGAGATGGCTGAAGACTGTCGCGTCAACATTTCGCTTGACGGAGAGCGGCACTTGCAGGTGTCAGGGTCTCGAGAGTGTGTCAGAGACGCAATGAAGCGTCTCGGCGAGCTGTTCTATGGAGAGAGCAAGCTGAAATGAGCAGAGCACACACCAGACGCGACTACCAAGAGCATTGATTGGCGCCAATCTTCCAGAATTAACGATTTCTAATGCAACGACTTAATATTACCTCCATAACGTCCCAATGATATGAAGGCTACTAGGCTCTATACCAGAGCTCTTTTGACACGGACGAAGCACAGGGGGGATAGCATCAACATCGACGATCTCAGTAAGATTGAGATTGTCAACTTCTCCGTGCCTGTAGCCAGAGTAGAATGAAGGCGTGCCTCATCTTCCTTGTTTCATTATTGTCTTCGCACGCCAGACTATGTCTTGATTCCTAGTCGCTCCCAGTTAGGCTCGCTCTTGCGTTGCATGTACTGGAGATGGGTCGCCAGGCCAAACTCGCCAGCATCATGACCAAAGGCGAGGGCGAGCAGCTCTGATACATGGATGACATCAAAGGTGTACTCATCTCCGAAATGCTTCTGAATCTCAACCTGTCCCAAATCAAGTTGGAGCTCGCAGAACGGACAAGGCGTCACAATCATGTCAGCTCCACCCGCTTCGATGATGCTGTCAAACTTCTGTTTTGTGAAATCGAGCGCAACCTTGACATCGGCAGTACGGACAGCACCACCAGCGCCGCAGCACATGAGTTCGTCCTTGTACGGAACGTACTCTGCTCCTGAGACCTCACATAGCTCTCTGAAGATGTGGGGATGCTCGGAGTCGTCTTTCTTCTTGATGTTCTTAGGGCGCATCCAGTGACATCCGGGATGAAGGGCCATCCTAACACCCTTCATGGGGCGAGTGACACGCTTACGTATCTTGTCGAGGCCGGCAGTGGTGTAGAGAGCATCAACATAGTGAGTCACTTCGATTGTCCCCTTGAACTCTCTGCCAATCTCGGCGAGGTTTGAGTTGACCGCCTTGCGAAGCTCCTCGTCATGTTTGAGCTCGTGATTGGCATCCCAAAGACTGGCAAAGCAACCATTGCATCCTGTGGTTATCGGATGGCCTCCAGCCTCGGCGATAGTCAGATTGCGGGCGGCAATGCTTGCCCACATGACCCGATCAAAGGAACCAAAGACACCTGGAGCAGGACAACAAGTGGCGCCTTCCATATCAAGAAGGTCCATGTCAAGGTCCTCGAATATGAGCTTGGTAGCTCTCTCAATACTCGGGTATCTGTGAGGGATTATGCATCCCAAGAAGTGGTAGAACGTGGGGCGGGCCATCCTCTATGCCTCCTCCTTCTCCTCGACAAGCTTGTCGAAGCCTATCTTTCGCGCCATCTTTACGATGTCCTCGATTGCCTCGGGGTGGCTGCTTGCATTGGGAGGCTTTCTCTCAAGCCCTACCTTCTCGCGAAGGCCCTCCCAGCTGTCTTTGTCCAAGGGGACTGCATGCCCGGCCTCGAGAACCTTCAGGGCTACTTTCTGGTGTGGTTCAAGCATGTAGCCCTCGGCCACCGCGATGTTACGTATGGCCTTGATCACATCGGTGGGTTTGACATCTTGAGGGCAACGGTCAGTGCACGTGTAACAGGTTGTGCAATACCAGAGTTCGGGAGCGGAAATACACTCCACTTTCAGACCTAGGAGTGCCTTTCGGATGATACCACGCACGAGGTAGTTCGTCCTCGCTCCTGCCGGGCAGCTACCGCTGCACGTGCCGCACTGGTAGCAGCTCTGGATGTTTGGGCCGCCAGTGTGTTTGATCATCTCCACAAAGGAGGAGTCTGGAGTCTCTATAACAATGGGAGATTTGTCTTCGGCACTCGTCAATCTGCTACACCGACGGCTCGGTGCTTGAAGCCTTGCCTTAAATCCGTTATTGAACGGACGGGAATCAGTGCAAAGATTCTTCGATTCGTGGTGGCATCATATCACCGATGTACTGCCCTACTCACACGAAAGATGAGCGGATTGTCTCAAAGGCCATTGGCATCTGTGGAGACTGCTTAAGGCAGAGAGATGAACCTCCTGCCTCCGTGATGAGAGTTCATCAGAATCAGAGACTCAAAGACGGCTTGGCCCCGTTAGTCCCTGCAGCCGGAGATATCGTCTGTCCAGATTGTGGCAACCACTGCAGGATGGTGGAAGGGCAGAGAGGGTTCTGTAACCTAAGGGCGGCAGAGAGAGGCGAAGTAGTCCACAGGTTTGGGAAAAGCGCAGTTGTATCTTGGTATTTCGATCCACTCCCGACAAACTGCGTAGCAGACTGGGTATGTAGAGTTAAGGACAAGAGGATGACAGACGACGCAACGGCCAGACTCAAGAATCTCGCCGTGTTCTATGGCTCATGCAACTCAGACTGCCTGTTCTGTCAGAATGCTAGCTACCGACTGATGATGGCTGCCGGAAGACCCCTGATGAGTCCTGAACAGCTTGCAGATGTGGCGGATGATCGCACAGCCTGTGTGTGCTACTTCGGAGGAGACCCCGCGTGCAATCCGAGGCACGCCCTTGACGTTTCTGAGATACTGTACGACAGATGGCAGCTCAAGGTGTGTTATGAAACCAATGGGAACATGTCCAGTCAATGGCTTGTGCGAACGGTCAACATGGTGAAGAAATCGGGGGGCACCCTGAAGTTCGACCTCAAGGCAGTCACACCATCTCTGTATTCAGCCCTCACAGGAGTGTCGAACGGACAAGTACTGCGCAATTTCCGCAAGGTGGCAGCGATGATGGATGAGCCTGATGGCTCGTCATTAGTAGCTAGCATCCTCCTCATTCCCGGATATCTCGATCTAGGAGAGCTACATGATCTCTTCAGATTCATTGCCTCATGCGGCAGAGGTATTCCAACTGCACTGCTGGGGTTCTCTCCGAAGTACCTCATGTCGGATCTACCACGTACTAGCAGAGCTCACGCACAGGCGGCCTACGCGGCAGCGAAAGAGGAGGGGCTTGAGAATGTGAGGATAGGGAATACTGGTCTCTTAGGGACGGATTCGTATCGCTTCGACTAATGCAAGCCTGAAGCCTTATATCTCTCTGAACATCGGTGCCGTTGTGTAGACTCCAGAGGTCTTCTCCATGACAGACAAGATAACTCGAGAGACCATCGGTAACGAATCCATTGACGCGAAGTTTGTCGACAGAATCGTTGAAGCGGGAGCCGATAGGATAAGAACCTGCATTCAGTGCGGTACCTGCTCAAGTGTCTGTCCAAGCGGACGCCGAACCGCATTCCGCACACGGGAGCTGATGAGAAAGGCGCTACTCGGCCTGAAGGACGAGGTGCTCTCCAGTCCGGACCTCTGGCTCTGTGCGACCTGTCTCACGTGCCTTGAGAGATGTCCAAGACAGATCAAGGTAACCGATGCTATCATCATCATGCGCAACATGGCTGTGGATGAGGGTTACATGTTGCCACAGCACCGGAAGACATCGCAGAAGCTTCTTGAAACAGGACATGCTGTACCGATAGACCAAGCAAACCGTGACATGCGGAAGGAGCTGGGTCTCCAAGAGATACCACCAACCGTACACTCTCACGAGAAGGCCCTAAACGACGTGAAGGAGATAATGAACCGAACGGGGTTCAAGAAGCTAATCGAGGAGCAGGAGGAAGCCTGAGTTGACAGATGCGCAGACCTACTCATTCTTCCTCGGGTGTGTCATGCCAAACAGGTTTCCCAACATCGAGGCAAGCATTAGAAGAGTGCTCCCAGAGATTGGCATCAACCTGAGAGAACTGGAGGGGGCAAGCTGCTGTCCAGCCCCAGGAGTAGTCCGATCATTCGATGAACCAACCTGGCTGGCTCTAGCCTCAAGGAACCTGGCCCTAGCAGAGATGTCAGGGTACGACCTCGTCACGGGATGCAATGGATGCTACGGCACGTTCAAGGAGGCTCTTACCGAAGTCAGAGAGAATCCAGAGAGGCTCAAGGAAGTACAGGGTGTATTCAAAGGACTAGGTATTAGGTACAAGGGCACCGTCGAAGTGAGGCATCTCATTGAACTCATCAACGAAATCGGCGCCGACGCGCTACGCAAGAGAGTCACGAAGCCTCTCAAGGGAATCAAGGTAGCAGTGCACTATGGATGCCATCTCCTGAAGCCTAGCGCAAACAGACCATGGGCCCAGACACAGAGGCATGACTTCTTGGACAAACTAGTCGAGGCCACTGGGGCAGAGAGTGTGAAGTACAAGGACAAGTTTCTCTGCTGCGGCGCAGGGGGAGGAGTCCGATCAAGCCAGATTGCAGTCAGTGTTGATATTGCCAAGGAGAAGATCGACAACGCTGTCGAGGCCGGAGCTGACTGTATCTTGAATGTCTGCTCTTTCTGTCACCTCCAGTTCGAGGTGTCTCAGATGCAGCTCAACAAGGAACTCGGAGAGCAGAGGTACAAGCTGCCGGTGATTTACTATACGCAACTGCTGGGGATGGCAATGGGAATCGATCCAGTAGAGCTCGGCCTGCATAAGCATGTAATCAACACACAACCCCTACTCGATCTGATCTATGGAGAATCCTAGAACCACTTCCTAGCGGCGTAATAGACAATCAGTGCCATGATTGTGCTGGAAACCAGCAGAATCACGATGAATGCTATGACTCGTGGTTCGATCTCGCCGTTTGTTGTGGTCGTGGTCGAACTAGTGGTGGTGGAAGTAGTCGATGTAACATTCCCTGCAGTGAAGACAGAGTCAGATGTGTCATCTGCGAAGTAGATGCCGTCAGTAACACGGACTTTGATGAGATAGGAACTCAGTCGGTCCAGTGCAGATGTGTTCCACTCAAGGCGAGTCGCCGATATGGCTAATCCTAAGGGTTCAAAGCTCTCGCCTGAATCATCTGAAAAGAAGACATCAAAGAGCAGGGTCTCGCCGGCATTTGAATCCTGAGCGGTCCACGTTATGTTGTGGACACCTGTCCAGACCTCCCCGCCGTTCGGGGCGGCTATGGTAACGTGCGGTACGAAGAAGTTGCCAATGAACACATTGCTGAAGACCGTGCTCATTACAGACCCGTTCGTAAGCCACGCAGTTGAATTGATCAATACTGTGGCGTTGTTCCCAAGAGCACGAGTATCAATCTCTGTATGACCGTCGTCTTCCTCCACGGCCAGCGTGACGGGTATAGCTGAAGAAGTGACCTCAAGCCGCGAGCGGTCTACAAGTGACGGAGTCCATGTCGCCACGAGTATCAGGTGGTCTCCTGAGATGTGAGAATCAGATGCAACAGGGTGCTCTGTAGGGTCAGAAGCAGTGTAGTATGTGAGATTGAGCTTGGGATTGTCTGCGGCGGTGCGTGAGCCGTCATAGCTAGCTGCCTGAGTATGAAATGCCTGAACGGGTTGGACGAACGCCAAAGCCGATGCTAGAAGCAGCAACATGGCTGCTGCTCCAGCCAAAACGCAGCCATCAGCCCTTTGTAGACCAGTAGTTCTAGACTTCATGATGATCAATCTCCATCGCCCTCCGGGAATGGCTGCTCCTGCCAAACCTTGAAGGCTTCATACCAAAGCACGATACACACGGACACCAACAGTGTAAGGAGAACTCCTGAGTACCAATCGAGGAAGAGCCAAAGCAGAATGGATAGTGCGGCTGTTATGGAGGAGTAGAAAGTCGCATAGAACAAGAATCGAGGAACCAGAAGGCGACCACGTCCCATGAACTGGTTAAGAACACCCGTTCGGACATCTCGTATTATGGTGTACTGCCCATGTACATTCTTGTCAACAATCCCAAACTGCCTGAGCCGCTCCAGATGGTGCATTGAGAGCGACGGGCTCGATAGATTGGCGCCACGCTGGATCTCCCTTGCCGTGAGAGGTTCAGGATGTCTGAGCATGTACCAATAGACGCTGAGAGTCTTGCCCTTGATTAGCTCAGCCAGCTCTTCATCGGTTGGCTCAGTATTTGTCAAGATTCAAGACTCCTGAATGCTCGCGGTTCGTTAGAATCGCCGGACTCTTAAAACCTGCTGAAAGCCCCGGCGGGGCAGTCCCGTAAGGTAAGGCTAAAATAGGTCGATAGTTCGCAAGTGGACTCGCCTGACAGGTACTGTTGTGGTATCCTCCTATGAAGGGAGGTGGACCAACTCTTGTCCGAGGGTCAAGGAGCAATTCACACATGTCAACGGTTAGAAAGCCAATAACACCGAAGCCTCCAAGGACAAGAGAGAAGGTGCTTGTGATTCTTCAGGAGCAATGCAAGCAGTGTGGTCTTTGCATTGAGTTCTGCCCAAAGAACGTTCTCTGCTTCACAGATATCTACAACAGAAAGGGCTACCATCCCGTCACGGCCTGTGACATCGACGCTTGTGTGAATTGTGAGTTCTGCGAACGCATCTGTCCCGACATGGCAATCTTCCTGATAGGACGCGATGAGGCCAAGAAGGCCTATGATGCGAAGGCACTGCAAGAGGGAACAGTGATACCGGAGTTTGAGAAGGAGAAAGAGGGCTCCAAACAGAAGGAGTGAATGAGTCGATGCCAGAGCGTGTAATGTTCACGATGGGTGATATCGCGAGCGCAGAAGGAGCGCTGAGCGCAGGGTGCAGGTACTTCGGTGGTTACCCGATTACTCCTGCAACAGAGATTGCAGAGTGGATGGCCCTTCGTATGCCGGAAGTTGGAGGCGCCTATGTTCAGTATGAAGATGAGATTGCCTCCATTACAAGCGTCATTGGAGCATCTTGGACTGGCGCTAAGGCGATGACCGCCACTTCAGGGCCAGGTGTGAGCCTGATGCTGGAGGCTATTGGCCTTGCGGTCATGACAGAAACCCCCCTTGTACTTGTGAACATCATGAGAGGTGGGCCAAGCACTGGGCAACCAACAAAGGGTCAGCAGGGCGATGTGATGCAGGCAAAGTGGGGCAGTCATGGGGACTACCAGATCATTGCCCTGACACCAGCTTCTGTGCAGGAGATGTTTGACCAGACCGTTCAGGCCTTCAATTTGTCTGAGCGTTACAGAACACCCGTGTTCGTCTTGGCGGACGAGACTGTGGGCCACATGAGAGAGAAGCTGGTCATCCCTGATGAGAAGGACCTCAAGCTCGAATATCGCAAACTCCCAACAGTGGACCCTGAGAAGTATCTACCGTTCAAGCCTGACGATGATCTGGTTCCGCCAATGGCCCTTCTTGGATCCAAGTATCAGTTCTATGCTACAGGGCTGACCCACGACCAACGCGGATATCCTAGCGACAAGGAAGACGTCCAAATCGAACTGATTACGCGGCTCAATGACAAAATCCTGAAGAACGCCGACAAGATCATTGATGTCGAGGAGTACATGCTCGAAGACGCCAAGATTGGTGTAATAGCTTATGGAACGCCTTCTAGAAGTGCAAAGCGCGCAATCAAGGAGGCGCGGAATCAAGGAATCAAGGTGGGTCTACTTCGCTTCAAGACCGTATGGCCATTCCCTGAAGAGCAGGTCGCCGACCTTGCATCAAAGGTAGACCACATAGTAGTGGCGGAGCAGAACCTTGGCCAGGTCTATCACATGGTCAGGTCTGCAGCTGCGCCAACCAAGGTGCACCTCATGACCAAGCCAGCAGGCATGCCACAGCTGCCGCATGAGATTCTCAAGAAGATTCAGGAGATCGACTCAGCCTAATCTGGGGTCTTCCTCATTCTCGAAACAGGTTCGCCTTCCTTCCGAGGCATAATCATGTCACGGATCTCTTCAGCTAGGGGTTCAACATCCTCTGGATCGTAGTTCGAGAGCACAAACACAGTGTATCCCTTTTCGAAGAACTTGAGATACAGAGCCGCCAGACCAGGAGCTCCACCAGCCAGCGCGATTGCCTTGGGTTTCACGTCGGGGGATGCATCAAGAGGACGGAACACCATCGCGCTGTGTTCCGCATCCAGCAATACGTGCTCAGCAACTGCCCTGTCGAATCTGCGTAGGTCTCTGAGAGTGGAGTAGCCACCGCCAGCGGGACTTCCCTTTGTGCCAATGATGAAGTCGTTACGTCTTCGTAGCGTCTCATGAACTGACCCATCTGGCATGTGACGGGTGTATCCTGTGGCCACATTCTCCGTCACGAAGTCACGCTCGTAGTGGTCGCTGTCTGTCATTCCAGCTGGTGTGTAGATGTTGTCGCGAATGTACTGATAGTAGTTCTTGCCTGAGACGGCCTCCACTATCTTACCAAGAAGAACATACCCAGCGTTGCTGTACGCATTGTCTTCTCCTGGCTCAAACTGGAGTGGATCATCGATGAAGAGCTCAATGAAATCGTCAACCTTACGAAGTCGGCCTATGGCAGCATTGAACTTCTCCCCGAAGTAATCGCCAAGCCCAGAAGTGAACGAGATGAGATGACTAATGCGCACCTTGGTTGCGATGTCCTTCCTGATGTCAGGTAGGTGCTGGCCTGTGAGATCATCAAGCGAGAGAAGACCCCTCTGCTTCAGTTGTAGAATCGCAATCTTCGTGAAGATCTTGTTCAGAGACCCGATGTTGAACTTGGTATCGGTTCTGTTGGGAACACTGAATGTCTTGCAGGCGAGTCCATAGGCCTTCTCTAGGGAGACCTCTCCATTGAGGTCAACCATCACGGCACCTGAGAAGCGGTTTTCCCTGACTAGTCGCTGCAGGTAGTCGTCAAGTTGCTTGGGTTGGAAATCGGCCACACTCCATGCCTCCGGACTCTTTGTTTTGATTCCATCCAATTCTTTCGATGATGTCGAAATATATCGATGACGTCGAACTTATAAGGTCTCCTTTCTGTGAGACCTCAACCTAAGAACAGGTGAGGAAACAGCAATGACACTTCCAGAGCTTCTGTCAGACCCGGTAAGAGCACGCATCTACATTGAAGTAATCATGAGAGGAGAAGCAAACGCGGACCAACTCCTTGAGAGCGTTGACGTGAAGAGGAGTACTCTATCTCATCATCTGACGCGTTTCGTGGAGGAGAAGGTGCTCAGAGTAAGAGTAGAAGAGACCGGAAGGCCTGTGAAATACTACAGCGTCAACCCTGGCTTCAGCGAAGAGATCGTGATTGAGGGAGATATGAGTGTCACAAGGAAGCAGCGTGTAGCCTTTCTTGAGTCGGCTGCGGCACACCTGCAGGTAGTCTCTAATCTTGTTGCAGACAGGGCGAGTGCCCTGCGGTCCGGAAGCATGACCCCAGACAAGAAGACGCCGAAGCAGTCGGTGACTTTCGCCTTCAGCTTCCTATCGAGCAAGCAAATGGAGCTCTGGTTGGAGGAGTATGAGGAGTTCCAGAAACGCGTGAAGACCCGAATTGAGGGGGCAAAGCGCGATGCCAGTGAGAGTCCATACGATTACATAGCTTATGGTGGTCTCACACCGACACGCCTGACTGAGTAGGACCGCGTCTATCCGGCTCTGGCCAAACGTGAAGACAAGACAGACGGGGTTGTACCAAAGATTTAACGTCAGCCCAGTCCCCGTGCAATTCATGAAAGTACTGCTAACCGGTGCCTTTGGCAACATTGGTGAGAGCACCCTGCTGGCCCTTCTTGACAAAGGCATTGAGGTGAGGTGTTTTGACCTCCGCTCGGCTGCCACGGAGAAGACTGCGAAGAATCTGATGAAGAGAGGTGACTTCGAAGTCCACTGGGGCGACATAAGGAACCAGGAGAGTGTGACCAGTGCGCTCTCAGGTGTTGATGCATCTATCCACCTTGCAGCAATCATACCCCCACCAAGTGAGAAACGCCCCGAGCTAGCTAAGGAGGTAAACGTAGGAGGGACTCTGAACATGATCAAAGCCATCGAGGCTATGGACCCGAAGCCAAAGATGGTCTTTGCTAGTTCTATATCCATTTTCGGACCAACCATGCATCTTGACCCCCCGCGGAGGGCATCTGACCCCCCGAATCCGACAGACACTTACACCCATACGAAGGTTGAGTGTGAGGATGCCATACGAAAGAGCTCCATTCCTTGGACCATCCTGAGATTCCCTGCGGTACCTCCCTTGAAGATAGAGGGAGACGAGATTGACCCCTCGCTCTTCGATATGCCGCTTGACCAGCGCATAGAGTTCGCTCACACCCGGGATGTCGGCCTTGCGGTAGCTAATGCTGTCACTGCAGAGGCTGTAGGGAAGACCCTGTTGATTGGTGGCGGAGAGAAGAACCAGATGCTCCAGAGAGACTTCATTGGTAGCTTGCTTGAAGGGATGGGCGTAGGCATGTTGCCCGATTCGGCCTTCAGGAAACCGACGAAGCCTGAAGACTGGTACTACACGGACTGGCTCGACACCGAGGAGTCCCAGGCGCTTCTGAAGTATCAGGCCAGAACCTTTGAGGAGTTCTTGGATGAGTTCAAGAAGATGATGGGCTTCAAACGGCATCTTGCCAAGCTCTTTTCTGGACAAGCTCGCAAGAGATTGCTCAAGGCATCACCGTACTATCATGAGTAGGCATTGTGAGTGAGGACCACATCAACAAGCCTTTTATCGTCAACACCTAACCGGCAGCCCGTCAGAGGAGCACACTCTCATGACCGAGTCAGTCCAAGTCCTCAAGCACCCTATGGCCAAATACATACGGGAAGATAGACAGCCATGGATATACTGCAGTGGTTGTTCAGTAGGCATTGTTTCGGGCATGCTTGCCAGGGCAATCGACAACCTCGGCATCGACTTCCACAAGGTCGTGGTTGTGTCAGGCATCGGCTGCACCGGTCGTGTATCTGGCTACTTCCAGACCGGCACCTATCACACCACTCACGGGCGTGCAATTGCCTTTGCAGAGGGTGTCAAGATTGCCAACCCCGAGCTGGAGGTCATCGTGGTCAGTGGCGACGGCGATCTGGCAGCCATCGGTGGAAACCATCTCATTCATGCCTGCAGACGGAACATCGACATGACTGTCTTATGCGTTAACAACTTCAATTACGGAATGACAGGCGGTCAATTCGGACCTACTACCGAGCACGAGCGTTTCTCGCAGACCAGCCCGGCTCCAGTGGGGAATATCGAGCATCCGTTCAACCTGGTCAAGTTGGCTGCGTCATCTGGGGCGACCTACGTAGCAAGATGGACGGCTATCCACGCAAGAAGAGCCACCAAGTCCATTGAAACAGGTATCAAGAAGAAGGGATTCTCCTTCGTTGAGATCATTGGCGCCTGTCCCACAGCCTACGGGAGAATGAACAGACTCGGTGACGGCGTTGCCATGCACAAGCACCTTCTGGAGGTAGCAGAGATCCAAAATGGTCTGCCGCCACATGAGGCAGAGCTCGATTATGATAAGCGAGTCGTCTGCGGCGAGTTCGTGAATATCCAGAAACCGGAGTACACTGATGTGCTGCGGCAGGCACAGGAGCAGGCCCGGAGGGGTTGAAGTGTCCAGATACGAGGTCAGAATAGGAGGCTTCGGTGGGCAGGGTGTCGTAACCATGGCGGTGGTCATGGGCGAGACTCTCTCATTGATTGAGAACAAGTACGTCGTGCAGACTCAGTCATATGGACCGGAGGCCCGAGGAGGTGCCAGCAAGAGCGAGTTGGTCATCTCGGATGAGGAGATCGACTACCCAAAGGTCCAAGCTCCCGACGTGTTCGTCGTTCTCAGCAGGGCAGCCTACCTCGAGTACATCGATGGTCTGAAAGAGAATGG
>JAEOUG010000036.1 GCA_016839445.1 Candidatus Thorarchaeota archaeon | reverse complement strand
TGAGCCTTCTCAAGGACATCGTTCAGTGAATAGAGTAGCTGTCCCAAGTGAGGAACCACTTCCTCCTGCAGTTCTGTGGGAGTGGGCTCAGATTCAAGCTCGTCATACAGCTGTTGCACAACCTTGAGCTGCTGGGCAGGAGGGCGAAACCAGAGAACGTGAAGTAGGCCCTCCAATCTACGTAAGGTCCTACGGTCACGCTGTTCTATGTGATTAGGAATCTTGTCAAGCACAGCCTCTTTGGCCCTAGCTGCAAGACCCGAGGAGAGCTTCTGCCAAACCTTCTCAAGATCAATGACCGAACTCGCGTATCTATGGAATCGGAAATCAAGGACCCGCTCAATGTCGTTTGCCGTGAGTACATCAATGGACTTCAGTGAGAACTCCCGAACCCCATTCGCTATTGTCCAAAGCTTTGCCAGCGCAGAGTTGAAGAAACCTGTGCACTCAGGACACTCTATCCTTAGGGCATGATCACCGGGTTGGGCCACTATGAAGCACGCTGAGAGGGTCTCTTCGAGATTCTCAAACCTAGTAAGATCAGTCGGGTACATGTCAACAGAACCATGACCACTCGTACTCCAGCAAGCCATACTCCCAGTCTTGGAGTCGCGCTCGATGATAATGCGCTCCTTGTCGCCCAAGTGATCGAATTGCCGTGTCAGACCCTTCGAGTACGCCATGAAGAGATACAATACGTATCGTTCCTTGTTTTCGGAAAAGCCCGGCATTCTAAGAGTAACACCAACTGCATCCAAGGGTTCTCCTTCGCTCAGCCACGCCCCTGTTGCCTGGTCAAACTCCCACCGATCACCCAGCTCGTAGAAGAGCTCACGAAGAACAGTCATGTCTGAGGCTTCACGTGCTTTCCGGAGGGTTTCTTGCTCCCACTTCTTGTAGCTTCGTTGGAGCCTTGTCATGCTGTCAAGCTCAACCTCGAGCCACTTCTTCTCGACCTTGAGCTTCGCCTTCATCTTGAGTAGAAACCTCACATTTGTGACTTATCTGGAGCAACTGAATAGACACCCTTTGATGACCACTTAGAGTTATCGCTGCTTCCAACGACTCTATGGTAGATTTGCCAGAAGAGCATCGAGTATTCGCAGGAAGTCCTCAGAGGAGGCCTCAATAGAGTCAGGATTTCGCATGTAAGGGGGAACCAGATCGGTCTCTTCAGACACCCTTACGAGGCGAAGGATGAGCCCCGATTGCGTTCGAACCTTCTCAACGGACCAATCCGGCCTCAACGGCTCTTTGCCGAGACCGCTCTTGACTGCATTCACAGCCTCTTCAGGTGCCTCGACAACGAATCGTTCTTGCTCGCTCGGAGGCAAACCCATGTGATATTCGACAGTTGTGTTCTCAGAAGCAGTAAGAACTACCAAGAAATCGATCAAGATGTCGCTGCGTAGTCCCTTGACAAGGAGAAGCCTTATCGTGGGCTTGTATCGCCTTGCCCGAGAGTCTATTGATCTGAGCCGCTGAATCACGTAGTACTCGAGTTCGTTGAGTTCCTCCTCAAGGCTTGTGCCCGAACTCATCCAATATCCGCTAAGGTAGCTGACAATGCATGAACCTGCTAGAACGACATCACCCAGTATGCAGAGATATGGTGGGAAACTACCAAGATAGTATACACCAGTTGACACAACTGCCCAACATGCTATGGCGAACCACGCCAAGTCATTGTAGTCGTCAACGATAGTCCTAGTGGCGTTCTTCACCCCCATAGATTGCCCTTCAAAGAAGAGAGGAACATCACCAATCCCAATGTCGACCTCTTTGTAGTCATCGGCACCATTGGTTGACTCGGAGTGTAACAACCTCAATTGTGACCGAGTGATCATGCCAAGCTCAAAATGAGCTCGTGTGGCAGGAAAGCCGACGCAGACCTGAGACACAAACAGAAGGAGGCCTGTGAACACACCTGGTGCTGATGAGCACACTATCCAAAGGTAGGCCCCATAGAATCCGAACAAGAGGCTGCTGAGGAGTAGTGTCCGCAGATGGTTGTGCCAGACATGCCATGTGTCAAGGACGACTATCCGCTTGGTCCACTCCTCCATCCATTGACCTCCACAGATTAGCCCCGAGTCTACCATAAAGGGTTGGCGATTCGAGTATCCCACTCTCAGTCAATGAAGAAGATGTCGCCCTGGTTCTCGACAGCCTCAATCCTGATGTGCATGTCATTCTCCAAGACATGGGTTGCATCTTCGACCCTCACAACCGCAAGCGTATCGTGTTGAGCGGCATGTGTAGCCAGATGGCTTATCGATTCTCCAAACTCAGCCAAGACCGCACGCACACTGCCGAAGAGCTTGTCAAGATACTTCGGGTTCTGCTGGAAGTACAGCTCCATCTCGTCCGAGAGGACTGCTATCGAATCAGAGGCCCATTCGTGATTGAGATCCTCGGGACTGCATACTATGACTACATGACCAGAGAATTCCCCACTCTCAGCTACCGATGTCCCTCTCAGAATTGGGAATCTGGATATGTGCTCGGACAAGATACGAACCCTACGCAGGTGTTGTATAGAATGTATAAAAAGTTTCGAATGGCAATCCCATCCCAGCAATCATCCAGGTGAACGATTTGACAGTCTATGAATTCGAAGGACGAAGACCATCCATCGGGACGAACAGCTTCGTGAGCCCCACAGCGTCTGTGATTGGCAAGGTCACAATTGGCTGTGAGTGTTATGTCGCTCCCGGAGCCGTCGTGAAAGGGGACTACGGGGAGATACGGATAGGTGACGGGACCTCTGTCCAAGACAATGTGGTCGTACATGCGAGGCCTGGCGAGTTGACCGTAATAGGCGCCAATGTCACACTTGGACATGGCTGCATCATCCATAATGCAACCATTCAAGACGAGGCAGTCATCGGCATGGGTGCCATCGTTTCGGACTACTCAATCATAGGAGAGTGGGCCGTTGTTGGAGAGGGCGCTGTCGTGAAGATGAAGTCGGAAATCCCAGCCAGAAGCATCGCCGTCGGTGTACCTGCGAAGGTGATTGGCGAATTGCAGGAGCACCACAGAGAAGAGCTCTCTCGGTTCAAGTCGGTCTACAGGGATCTGGCAAAGAGATACCCAGCCGGTCTCAAAAGACTTGAATGAAGAGACGAGAGGGGAGAGTAGGAAGCTCCCCCCAGTTGTTCACACGGATGAAACCATTGTGTCCCGGTTGAATCTACGGAGCGCAAGTGACCACGTCACAACCATCAGTAGAACAGCGATGAGAAGGGTGACAAGGGTGCTAAGCCAGGACAACGCTTGGACTGCTGAAGGATCGCCCATGCCGGATTCAGTGAGAGCGGTCATTGGGAGAATCATTGGTATCATGAAGACCAAGACTATTGCCCCCGAGGTCTGATACGCCTCATAGACTCGTTTGACGCGACCGCTCAGGAGAATCATGACTGATGTCACTGCGAGTATCATGGCAGGAGCTGCAACAAGAAGAAGGACAAATCCCGCAGCGTCAATAATCAGTATCAATGGGAGTCCCAACATGACAAGAATGATGTTACTGCCGACAACGGTGACAAGTAGACCTCCCAGAAGCAGTGCAACGCTGGGAATGAAGGAGCTTAGGAGCTTCCCGACGAGCAGCTCGGTGTCCGAGAGCGGAGTACATAGCAGGGGTTCTAGAGTGTTCTGCTCTCTTTCTCCAACCAGAGCATTTGCCGATATCAGAGAGGCAGGGATGATGGACATCATTCCGATAAGACCTGCAATCATTGGTGACATGAACGCAATCACTTCTGCAGGCGCTCCAAGGCCAGCTATAGAAACGACAAGAACTAGAGACATGACCGGCCCTAGCGCACCCATCCCGATAAGCCCGTATTTCACGTACCGAACCTTCAGAGCCATTCCGAGGTCGGCCTTAGCGACGATTAGTGATTTGTTGAACGCCATTAGTCTCTTCCCCCCTTCACTACTTCCAGGTAGAGGTCTTCCAAGGTAGCTTCGTCTTCCGCGAATTCGATGATCCTTATGCCTCCTGCCAGGAGGTCCTGCATGAGTCTCCAGTTGTTCTCTATTGGGTCATTGATCACCACAGAGATCGAATCAACTCCTGTGCTTACGCTTTCCACGAAGTGACTCGATTCGGCCAAAGCCGCAGCCTTCTCGGGCTCTCCGGAGACCCTGATTACAAACTCCTGCTTCGATTGCAGCCGACTTCTCAGTTCGTGGGTTTCTCCCGACAACAGAATCCTGCCATCATCGATTATCGCAATCCTGTCACACATCCGCTGAACTTCCCCAAGATTGTGGGAGTTGATGAAGAAAGTCTGCCTGTAGGTGTTGGCGAGACTCATGATCAATTCCCTTACTCGCTTCGCAGCAATAGGATCCAGGGCCGATGTTGGCTCATCAAGAAGCAGGACACGAGGTCTGTGAAGCATCGCTCTGCAGAGAGCCAAACGCTGCCGGTTTCCAGTACTGAGTTCCCCTGCCTTGTCATCCTTTCTCTCCCATAGATCCATGAATGTAAGCAGCTCCTCAATCCTCCCAGAGATTTCGGTCTCGTCTACTCCGTATAGCCTTGCGAAGTACTGAAGATTCTCATATGCGGTCATTGTGGGATAGAGCGTGTGATTGCCCTCCTCTGGAAGTACACCTGTTATCTGGCGAACGGCAACAGGTTCTTCGAGAATGTCGTGGCCACCGACAGAAGCGGTTCCCTCGTGCGGGCGGAGGAGGGTACACAGCAATCGAGTTGTCGTGGACTTGCCAGCGCCGTTGGGCCCCAGCAGGCCGAAGATGGAACCCTCAGGAACACTGAGTTCCATGTGGTTCACAGCTACAATATCCCCAAAACGCTTTGTCAGATTCTTGATATCGACTTCACCCAACTCAGTCACACCTTTCTCACAATGGAATTGTGTCAGCAAGATGCTGTCATCCGTGGGTGGAGAAAAAACCTTCCCTCTGTCCACGCCCAGTTAGGTTGACATCATTTTCTCAATGACAGCTGTTTGCGTGTCCCTGATTCCGGGAATCTTGTGAATCTTCTGGACAGTGATCTCATAGAGCTCTTCCAGACTTCCGGTTTCGAGAAGCACCACTATATCTACGCCGCCGGTTGTGACGGCGATTTTGGTTGCCTCCTGGATCTCACGGAGTCCGCTGACAACATCATCTGTCTTCCCAATCTCCACATCCATCAGTATGTATGCTTGTACTCGGTCTTCCATTTTCATTACCTCACTATCTATAGTCCCTGATAACGACGAGGGTTTCCACGTCTGCGACACCTTCAATCATGTGTATTCTGCTCAGAATCTTGGTCCTCGTCTTTGCGAGATTCCTGCCCTTAATGCTGAGTATGTAGTCGTAACTACCGGCCAATGCGGAAACCTTCTCGACTCCCTTTATGGCGAATAGAGAAGGAAGCAGGTCTCCAGTAAGGGGCTTCACCTTGATGAGAACGAGCGACTTCACCTCAGAAGCTTGAAGCGCCACCACTCCAATGACGACAAGTATCACGCCAAGTATCTTGAGGGTCCAAAGAAACGGATCAGTGGACAGGACACTCACTCCAAAGATGGAACCTATCACTGTGACTGGAATCCCCAGCACGACTGACACGGCAGACAGGGAATTGACTACTGACATCGATCCCCTCCCGAGAGCTTGGACATACATGACAATGCTCACGAAAGTCGCAAGGGACGAACCAATCATCATCAGCGAGAGCGGCACAAAGGAGGCCACCATCACTCCGACCCAATCAGAGGGTAACATAGGAAGTGAGAGCAAGCTCATCATAGAATTCAGTATTAGCAGGCTCCATAGGCGCATGTTCAGAGAATCAACTCTCAGACCAGGCCGAATCTCGTACCTCTTGGCCTTCCGCTGGTAGTATGTGACGAAAGCTGATGAGAGGTTGAGGGGCACCAGTACGATGAGCAGCGATACGATGTCGAACCCACCTGGTTGAGCCCCAATCAGAAGGACTCCGAAGAGTATCGATACAATCGATTGCACCTCGACAATTGTGGGGGTGTCCTTTTCTCCTAGTAGGTCACCAACCAGTAGGTAGATGATGACCATCTGGCCATAGGGCAGGACCGTAGATGCGTCTGAGCCTCCCACAAGTAGGTAGTACGCCAGAGTGGAAATACCCGCAAAAACGCCTGCAAGGACCACATAGATCATCGGCTTCCGAGGCAGAACCTGAACTCTGTCGAAATCCGGGTCCAGATGATAGCCAAGAGCCCTCTTCTTCCCCATGGAGGTGTGTCTTACACTCAGGACCACCACAGCAATCAGAGTCACTGCGAAGCTCGTCCACTGTGAAAGAAAACCATAGACCAACGGATTGATTGGAGAGAACCCTAGACCGAAAAAGTCGAAGGCAACCGAGATTGCTCTCATGACACCAGAGCCAATCGCCAGTGTATAGAAGACAGTGGCACTGGAGCGCTTGCTGACAGGCCTCTGGCTCGCACTACTCACGAATCAACCCCTCCATGTATCATAGAGCTAGGAACGGACTCCGAGATTCTCACCGACTAGTCTTCGGTCACTTCTCCGTCATCGACGGGGTCAGGCCCTTCGGCGGATTCATCTGTCTTGTCTTCGGAGGATTCCTCAGTCGTGTCGGCAGCCTCGTCTCGCGAGCCCCTCTTCCCCTTCTTCTTGTCATCTGATATCGTGCGTTGAGCGAGAATGAACTCGTCGAACGTGAGACGCTTGCCGGACTGCATCTTCTCTACGGCAGTCTCCACTTTCTCTCTCTCTTGAGCTCGCTGATGATCCCGAAGCTCTTGGCGCTCGACGTCGCGCTTCTCAGTGACATGCTTCCGAAGCTTGCCCTGGATTTCTTCGATTTGCCCTCTCATCTCTTTGAGTTTGCCTTCTCCGTCTTTGACTTTCTTCAGCCATTCCACGAAGTTCTTGTGAGCTGTATCCGCAGATTTCTTGTACTCCTCTAGCTGCGGCCGAATCCTGACGACTTCCTGATGGTGGGTCTGCGACTGCTCGGAGAGTTCCAGCACCTTCTCATGTGCCTCGCCAGCTTCTTCCTTAAGTCGGCGAGCAAGCCTGCGAAGCTCGCTGATTTTGTCTTGCTTCTCTTTCTCTTCGCCAATCTCAACAAGCTTTGCTTCAATCCGTGCGATTTCCTCTACGATCGACCTTTCCTCGTCAAGGGAGAGCTGTTCGGTCTGCTGTCGCCACTCGAGTTCTTCCACTCTGCGCATCATCCGACGCTGGTCGGTTGAGGGACTTCCAACAAGGTTGCTTCTGAGTTCACGGATTTCATCGTAGATGCTCTTCAGCTGCGCGTGAATTGCTGTGCGCTTGTCTTTCGCCTCGGTTATCTCGCCATTGATCCGATCGCGCTCCTCGCGTTCGGCCTTGACGCTCTCGATAAGACCCTTGACCTCTTTGTTGTGTTCGTCACGGATGGTCTTGTATTCCCTCATCTTATCGCGGTCCCTGCGCAGGACCTCGAGTTCATCTCTTGCTTGTGTCTTGAGTTCTCGAAGCTTGGCTCTCAAGTACTCAACATCTTCTGGCTTGGCTTCAGCAGCTTCTGTCAATGCCTGTAGACCTCAGAATTTCGTCTTACAAGCCCTGCTAGGCAGGGCGGATTCCACACGACTCAAGGCCGTGTTTGGGCGTGCCCTCTCGCCTTTTCCCCGCTTAAAAGGTTTCTGAATAAGCGAAGAATCTGTTCAGCTAGACAGCAGCCTCTCGGCGATTCTATCAGAAATGTCGAAGTCTGTCACTTGCTGGAGGCCGGCCCACCCCGGTGTGGCGTTCACCTCAATCACCCAGTAATCCCCGCTCAGATCAGGAATGATGTCCACTCCAACAAGCCTTCCGCGTACCGATCGAGCGCTTCTCAACGCAAGGTCACTAACATCCTCCTGATTCGGCTCAGGAATACCGCCACTGTGAATATTCGTGGTGATTCCTTCAGTGGCAACTCTCCTCATGGAGGATATGACTTCTCCATCCATCACCAGTACACGGATGTCATAGCCGGGACTCCTGACGTACTCTTGAAGAATGAACGCACCCTTCCCGAACATCTGGCTGTGGAATTTCAGGTAGTCATTGATATTCGCCAGATCGAATTCACGTTCTATCAGTTGAACGCCAAGCCCCCCGAAGCCCGTAATAGGCTTCAGCACACAGGGAAAGCGATTCTTCACGAATTCCGCGGCAATATCGATTGACTCTGTTATCACGGTCTCCGGTACGGGTAATCCTGCAGAGATGAGTTTCCGAAGCGTCTCAGCCTTGTTCCTCATAGAGAGAATCGAGTTGACCGAATTGACAACGGTCACCCCCATTTCTGTCAGCGCGGACAGAAGGCCGACTCGATTGAAGAACGAGCCAATGTCATTCGCACCCAAGTCCAGAACTAGGAGGAGGTCGAGTTTGGAGAGATCCTCTGATTCGTATGAGATTTGATGCGTACCCGTTGAGCCCCTACGAGTCACCTTCCAAGGCAGTACATGGAGTACATCTACACTCCTTCTTGTGAGGGATTTGTCCAGTGATTGTACTCGCTGAGACCATGGGTCCGAAGAGAGCAGACCGACTCTGGCTATCCTTTTCTCGTTCATTGAAGCCACATTTCCGATTACAGCTGAAAACCATATCGAGCGGCTTTTATGTTCTATTGAGGGCGGTCAGTTATGAAGCTCTTCTCTGAGACTGAGACCACCAAGATCAAGGAAGCACTAGAAGGTATGGAGGGCAATTTCCTCATAACTTTCAGAAACAGGCACGGCCCTACACGCCTACAGAAGTTGTGGATGGAGATGCTTGGTGAAATCGACCAACCTGTGCGCTGCTTGAACTGGTGGTCTTCATCCTCGACCACTGGCCTTCTTGAGTGCACAACCGAGAAGGGCTTGAATGTATACGGACAGTGGGTCCTTGATGACGACCACAGGCTTCTCGCGGTAATGAAGGTTGAAGATGAAGATCTGGTGAACATCAGGGATGGGTATGATGCCCAGTCAGTCACAGATCCCGCCATGCGGGCGATAAGGATTGGAGAGTCAGGCGGAGAAAAGGAGTAGTATCCTGCCGACTAACCTCAGTCTACAGTCAGCGTCTTTGATAGATTCCTAGGAAGGTCCGGATTGACACCTAGGTCAACAGAGAAAAAGTAGCTTAGCATCTGCAGAGGAATGACATCTAGAAGCGGGTTGAGGAGCACGTTGGAGACCGGCACAGAGAGATAGTCACCCTCGGCATCCACATAGGGCTCCAGTCTGTCTTCACGTTCACCCACAATAATCGTTCTACCTCCTCGGGCACGCACTTCATTGATGTGATTCGTAACCATCCACGAGTCTTCTGTGGTCGTGACGAAGATGACCGGGTAGTCTCTCGTGACAATGGATAGCGGCCCATGCTTGAACTCGGAGGAATACATTCCCTCGCAATGGTTGTAGCAAATCTCCTTGATTTTCAGGGCACCCTCTCTGGCAACTCCATCCGTGAAGCCATAACCAAGGCAGTACAAGTCCTTCACATTGACAAGTGTTCGGGCTAGGTTCTTGGTGAGTATCCCCGTTCTGTCAATGGTTGCCTGTGCCAACTTCGGCAGGTCATCTTTGAGACTCCTGATGAAGGTCTTGGCCTCAGACCGGTCGAGGTGCCCGTTTCTCTCGCCCAGCTTTGCGGCCAAATAGGAGAAGATTACAGTCTGAGAGAAGTATGTCTTTGTCGCAGGAACGCTCACTTCATATCCGCAGGCCATGGGAATATAGGAATCCGCCTGGAACATGAGAGTGCTCCCGATTACGTTCACTACGCCTAGTGTCTTCCCCAGATTGGCGTCCCGTACGTGATTGAGAACATTGAGGATGTCCTTGGTTTCTCCGCTCTGAGATACAAGGATACAGAGGCTCTCGTCATCCAGAGTGTTGCCATACATTGGCTCGAACTGCCCACCAATAGCATGATACACTGGCATCCCAGCCAGTCGGTTGAAGTAGTAAGTACCCAGAATCCCTGCATTGTGCGATGAGCCACAGGCAACAAGATAGAGCCTGGAGGAGTCCTCGATCATCTTGAGCCACTCCTCATTGTCTGCTCCTGCAAGCACACCCATGACGTCCTTGGCTATCTGAGGCTGTTCGTTAATCTCCTTCAACATGAAATGAGGGTAGCCACCCTTCTCAGCAGCGTGTACATCAACCGTCGATCTCTGAGGAGGCCGCTCAAGCTTTTTCCCGTCTTCGACGCGGTAGACTCTCACTTTGTCGTGAGTTAGAACAAGCATCTCACCATCTGCGAGGTAGATGACATTGCTTGTGAGCGGCAAGACCGAGGGAAGGTCACTGGAAACGATCGTCGCGCCATCAGCAACGCCAGCCACCAGAGACGAACCCATCTTCACGGCATAGATCTCGGCTTGGTCGGCTCTCCCAACAGTATACGCGAAGGCACCCTTCAAGTCTTGAGTGGATAGACGAACCGCTTCAAGCATGTCCCCTGTCTGTTCATAGTACTTGTCGACAGCATGTACGCAGAGCTCACCATCATTCTCAGAGCGCACCTTGTGGCCTGCGTCAATCAATTCCTGTTTGTATTCCACATAGTTGTGAATGTTGCCATTATGTGCGCCATAGAAGACCTCATCACATCCGAAATGAGGTTGTGCGTTCACTTTGGTGGGAGCCCCGTATGTTGCCCAACGGAGCTGAGCGATGCCTCTATCACCGCGCATCTTTGAGAGCCCAAGAAGGCGATCCACCTCATCGACAGTACCCACGTCTTTTCGCAGATCCACCTTTCCTTCGCGGACTGCAGCAACTCCGACTGAATCGTAGCCACGGTAAGTCAGCTTCCTGCTGCACTTGACCAGAAGCTCTCCAATGTTGTCGCTATCGAGTGTGACGATGCCAGTGATACCGCACAAGTTGCTGCCTCTTTGGCTATTCTATAGGGGTCGTGTCTGACAAGGCGACGACAAAATAAGACTTGCGCACTGTAGATGGATTGTACTAGGAGAGGGTGTGGCTCTGAGGCGAAGAGCTTTTATCGCGGGTTTGGATTCCACACTGAAGAGAGAGCGCTGAGAGGCCCTACGTATGGGAAGACAGAAGAGAATGGCACTGCTCCTACACCCGTTTAGACGAGAGCTGTACCAAGTGCTCTGTGAGAATCCAGGCACGTATCTTCTTGAACTCGTAGACATTCTCTCTTCTCCGCTGGGAACTCTAACTTGGCACCTCAGGATACTAGAACGCGAAGGGCTAGTGAAGTCAATCAAGTATGCAGGAAAGAGACTCTACTATCCGAGAATGCTGAGGTCGCAAGAGGCGGAAATGGCGTACGTCACAATGAAGAGCGAGACCGCACAGAAGGTCTTCGCTTTTGTAGTAAACAACGAAGGCTGCTACCAGGAGCAGATGGCAGAGTCGCTGGGGGTTCACCACGACACTGTAAGATGGCACATATCCAGAATGGAAGAGGTCGGACTCATCAAGGTAGTGCGTGAAGGAAGAAAGAAGAAGCACTACCTGGACAAGCTAGGGGCGAGCCTGATGGCAGGAAGCCTCAATGTCATCTCAGAGGCTTATGTGATGTTTCTGATGGAGAAGCTTGAAGACGGCTGTCTGAACCCGGAGATTCGCGAGTCCACTGCGGATCATGTTACAATCAGAATCGATTGCCCGGAACGTGGGAAGGACTGCTTCATAACCATCAATCTGACAGATTGGGAGTTCCAGTTCATCAACGAAGAAGGAGACGAATCCCCGTTCGACCCCATGGAAGAGGCGGACCTCAGGGCGAAGGGAGCCTAGGCGGCTCCATCCAAGATGAGACGGACCTTCTGGGCAATCTCGCCCGGTCGTGGACCTCTACAAGCGACTGCAAGGAGACGGTTCTCGTCCACTCGGGTGATGACCAACTTCATGTTCTCCGAGTCAACTGTTATTGTTTCAGTGACTCTGGAGTATGTGAGGCCGTTTGCGAAGAGCGACCCAATTAGGCCTGCGACCTCAATCTCATCTTTGAACCCCACTGAGCCGAGAGGTAGGCCCTCGGCTGTGAGGAGTATCGCCTGAGTCACTTCGGGGATGGATTCCACAATAGTTCCGAGAATGGTCTGCTTTCCAAACGTCGAAGTGGATCTCATTACCAGCTCCATTCTTGTAGCCAGAGACTGAAAAGTAGGAACTAGATGCTCAAGATCGAGGCCTGCATCGTCAGCTCGTGACAGAACGACGACCAGCTGATAGTGTGGCTGAACGACGACGAGAACTCTCTCAATACCTGTGGAGTGAACAAGGTAGGTGGGCCCCTGCTCATTCAGGTGACCAAGTGTGGAAACGCTCCCCCAGATGAGCGCGGCCGAGACTGTAGCTAGAACTCGTGAGTCCACATCGCCCTCTCTTGAGACTGCTGCGACAACTACGCCTTCCTTCGTGGAGAGCACTGCCTTCTTGACTGACCTGTGGACCTTGAGGGTTTCCTCTAGGAGAGTTGCTACTTCGCTGAGAGTCGCATCCGCCATGAGGGACAAACACTCCAATAGGTGAAAGCCAAGCTAGTCTAACACGCATATAACTAATGCCCTAAGACTGGAGAGTAGACTGAGTCTCAGAGCAACACATTTAAATCGACGCGCCTGAGCAACGAGGCTAGCGACCATGGAGGACCACGATTTTGAGTTCTAGGTCAAACGTCATAGTATCCATAGTGATTGTAGCACTAGTATTCTCCGCCGTTGGAGGATACGTATTCCTCACAAACCAATATGTGCCTCCCCAGGTAGCCGTTGTTGTGGTTGAGCCCGGCTTCGGTGACTTGAGTATGGCGGATCAAGTCCTTGAAGGCCTTGAAGAGCTCTCGGGAGACATCACATGCAACTACACATATCGAGTGGCCGCTGACGCGGATGATGCACAGTACGAGATCAACCGCCTGGCAGCAGCGCGGAAATTCGACCTGATAGTCGTCCTTGGTCAGGATCTGCAGGACAGGGTCCAGATTGTTGCGGCCAACCATCCGAACCAGAAGTTTGCGCTGATTGGAGGCTCAGTATCGGGAACACTCACCAATGTCGTTTCTGCCACATTTGCCCAGCATCAAGCCGCATTCCTTGCAGGTGTACTGGCAGGATTCATTTCACAGAACGGAAGCCGAGTCATCGGTATCCTAGCCTCTAGGAACGATGATCCCACAGTTGCAGACTTGATTGCAGGCTTCACGCAGGGGCTTGGGACAGCGAATACCACGTACGACCTAGGCGTGTCGCTGCTACCCACACAGTACGTTGGCTCCTACAACGACTCAGAGACTGCCAATAGTACGGCGGTTGACATGTTCAATCCTGAGATGGGCAACGCTTCTGTCATCTTTGCCCCGGTGAGGGCGAGCATGATGGGAATCAGGAACGCCATGCTGTGTGCAAACCGGACATGGTTCGGAAACACATCCTGGTTTGACTACCAGAACCGTCAGCCATTCGTCATTGCCGCTGAGGGAGACCAAGACTACATCGGTCTGCCGGATATGAACATCAGGTCCGGTGACGCCTCATGGGTTGTCACAAGCGTCGTTCCGAGAACCGACTTGGCGGTGTACAGAATCATCAACTCTACACTCTGGGATGAGTTTGAAGGTGGAGTGGTGTACGACTACAATCTCACTGAGGGCAACGTGGAGATCACTGAATTCCAGTTCAGCACCAGATGGGTTAGCCAGGGCTTGCGTGACACTCTGGCCATGTATCGGACTGCCATTCAGAATGGCACCATTGTGGTCAATGATGGCTCATAGAGCCATGGTCGTATCGGGGGCTTCTGGAGCCCCCTATCCTCTTTCTTTTCATTGTCCTTAGGGAGTGATCACCTTGAAAGCAGAGCACCTCCTGGAACTCGCGAGGCTTGCAGAGATACTGAAGCAGGTGCCGAGGACCGGCTGGAGCATTTCCGGAGTAGTAGCCCAGAGACAGGAGTCAGTGGCAGAGCACTCCTTCGGCACAGTCTTTCTCTGCTCGATTCTAGGTTCTCATATCCTGAGTCAAGGTGTGGACCTAGACCTAGCAAAGGCTACAGCAATCGCGGCAATCCACGACCTGACCGAGTCTCTCACATCGGATATACCTAAGACGGCAGTGCTACTCGGAGGAGAAGACATGCAGAAAGGTCGCATAGCTGCGGAGGACTCCGCCATGCTGAGAATCAGGGAGATAGGGGGCGAAGCTGCAGAGGGAATAGCGACCCTTTGGTCTGAGCTTCAGAAGCGCCAGTCAATTGAGGCTCGACTTGTGAGAGGATGTGACATTCTTGACATGCTCCTACATGCGATTGCCCTGGAAGAATCCGGAGTGGACCCTTTGATTCTTGATCATTTCTTCAGGAGCAGCGAGCACGAGATTAAAGGACTTGACTTGGCCTTAGTCCACGAGTTCTACGTAATCCTTGAGGCGGAACACAGGAGGAAGTTGAACTCGACTAGCCAGCGCTAAGAACTCAGGTCTCTCTTCAGCGCTGATGCCATCTGTCTAGCCACACGCACCGGCTCGGGCACCCTTCCATCAAAAGTGAACAGATCAAGAAGTCGCTTTGCTCGCTTCAAGCCAATCCCTTTTACCGTCACAAAGAGCGAGTGACCAGTGTCAAGGGTGATTGTCTCCCTCTGATGTGAACGTTCAATCATCTCGACTCTGACCTCCCAATCATCCGGAAAGTACTCCTTCACATACTTCTCGAGACCCTCCGACTCGTCGTAGGAAACACATACAGCGGGAATCCCTGTTCCCTCCACCAGCAACTCGAGATCTATCACATTGAACCAAGATATGATGCCACCCCCAAGAAGCCACGCCCTGATGTCACTACGTTCCATTCTCTCAAACATGGAGAGAAGCTGCTCTGTTGCATCCATTCCGCCAACTCTCGGCCGACAGACGCCAAATCCATCGATGCGCAGGTCCCCTCGCATGACCACGCCCACGACAATGCTTCTCTTGTCTTCCTTGCTGAAGCTCTCGGACACTCCCAACACTCTTGAACCGGGCTTCCAGCCTATTGTCAGGTCACCGTCGGTAATCGGAGGGATTCTATGTTGGTCTTCCATGGCGCCTCCAACCTGTTGTGATGTTCAAGAATTGCACAGGCTCAAATAGCCATGGAAACTTTATTAATCAGCATTACAAGAGTTCACTGCGTCGGCGAGAGAGAGCAAGAGTGGTCCCTATGTTTGACCCGGGTTTCGAAGAACTGCAGGGGAAGCTCAGGCAGATTATGGAAGAGGCATCAGCTCTTGCAGCTGGAATCCGAGCCTGGATGCTGCTCTCTAAGGAAGGACTCCCGATAGCCTCGGCAGTACCGCATGGATTAGAGGAGGCGGAGATTGCCGCCATGGCGGCATCGATTCTTGGTGTAGCTGATCTAGCAGCTGAGAGAATGGACCAGGGCGTCCTCGAGGAGATTCTTCTGACGAACGAGAAGGGGCTCATCATAATGAAGAGCGCTGGAGAGAAGGCGATTCTAGTTCTGGCCGCCAGCAAGACCATGAAGACTGGACTGCTAGTGTACGCGGCCCAGACGGCCTCTGAGAAGATCTCACCACTTCTATAGAAGATGAAGAAGCCAGAAAGTGGTCTGCAGAACGATTTTGATGTTCTCGTTTGACTGGTATCTATCATCCAAGGCCCAGTTATCGAGCCAGAAATTGCTGCCAGTGGCCACAAGACGGGCACCATTTGGCTTCTCGAGCCCAGCGATTAAGGCCCGATTCTCTCCATGTATGGTTCCGTTCTCATCCCTCCAGAAGACATGCGCCCAAGCAAGCTCGATCGTGTTGCCGGTCACGTTCAGAGAACATCCATTGTAGTCGATTGTGTCTATCCAGCGCGTGACCGGATGGTCAGCGAGCTGATACACCTCCTCAGTAGAGGGGATACCGTTGATTACTATCGTCAGGGCGGGGACTCGATCATTGTTCAATGTCACGTTGAACATGGAGAAGAGGGGATTAGCGCTCTCTTGGTCGATGCTGCTATTGCTCATGCCAACGAGCAAGAGCGACCCTCCGTTGCTCCAGTAGTCGTAGTAGGCCTCTAGCTCTTCGGAGGTGTATTGGAACACATTGACTGATTCAACGGTGTAGTTGTCAACTATATGCGCCCTTGCGCAAGGATCTAGCACATAGACGGCATCGAACTCAGACAACGTGGAAAGTGTGATGTCAGAGGGATTGCGAAGCTCGTCAACCGCTATACCAGCTTTAGTCAATGTGCGGTAGAGAAGCCTAAACTGACCGTAGATTGAATCAATGAACCACGGGGTGTGAGTGAAGTCGAAGGCCACCTCGCGTACAGGGACAATAGCGCTGAAGTCCAGCTCTGTCTTTATGCTGGAGTAGTTGAATGCACCCAGAGTGATTGAGGCATCTAGATTGGGTTGATTCTCTGATGATACGACTTCAATCTCCAGCACAAACTCACCTGTCTGATTCAAGCTGAACTCCTGGGGTCCGCGGATCCACTGAGCCGCTGATCCTTGATATGATAGTGAGAAAGTGGTGGCACTGCTTGTGAAGACTGAAACGACCACTCTGGCAGTATGATTGATGAACCATCGTTCAAAAGAGAAGGGACCTTCCATTGGCGTGAGTGCAGCGACTAGCGGGAGGCCATCCTCTCTCTTCGCGCTATCTACAATTCCTATGGCACCTGCAACATCAAGCATGCCGACACCAATCTCCCACTCCTCAAGCGGGAGTCGAAGAGCACCTGCCATGAGTGCCGCCTTCACCATTCCCGGGGTCCAGCTCCAGCCCTTCTCAATACAGTGGGCTATGACTGTCGCGGCACCTGCTGCCACCAGTGGAGCAGCAAAGCTCGTTCCATAGACTGTTCTTCCATTGTCAGTGAACTTCCCGCTGGCGGCAAGATCAGGCTTCACAGTCCTGTCAATCATTGGGCCAAGTGAGCTAAAGGGATACGGGGCGTAGAGATCATCAATTGCAGCTACAGCTATCGCCTCAGGGTACATCGCGGGGGACTCAACCGAGCTGGTTCCTGCACCGTCTTGCCCAGAGTTACCTGCAGCGGCCACGACTATCGTGCCACGCTCGAAAGCCCACCTCACGGTCTCTTCCACGACATCTCCGAAGTACACAGGCCCCATGCCCAGACTCAAGTTGATTACAGAGCAGTTCTCTTCATCAACGGCCCAGTGAATAGCTTCGACAATGCCTCGTATAGTTGCGACGTTCCCATCGCCCACGACCTTTGCATTGACAATCCGGGCGTTAGGTGAGTTTCTGGTGATTATTCTTGAGATGTATGTACCGTGGGGGGTGCCGTTTGGCTCGCTGTCGGAAGTTGAGTTGTCTGTGGAGGCATACCCGAATGATGAGTTGATGAAGCTGCGCTCAGCGACAACTCGCACACCGAGCTCTCCGTCTACGTTGACTCCTGAGTCTACCACTGCAACTCGCACTCGCAGGTCTCTGGGAGTGTAGACCTTTGGGATGCTCTGGGCTATGACGAAACCTGACACTAGGATGATAGTAACCACTAGGACTGCAGTGCCACGACTACGTCTGGGTTCACCACTCATCTCATTCACGGCCCGGACAACTGCTACCTAACGGTGCATTGAACCAAATCACATCAACTCATAAAGCCTACGTGGAGAACGCAACCGCTGGATGAGAGAATCCAAAGCCTTAATTCTAGTCCGGAAGATTCCACCCCGAGGTTCTCTGATTTGGTGATGGACGACCCAGACCTGCACGCCATGGAGGAAGTATCTCAGATCGGCGTTTTTGAGCCAGGAACATACATCGAGAGAGAAGTCACTTGGAGCCGCCTGTCTAACGTCTTCATCATCACCCTGGCTACTTACCTGCTGTCAGTGGTTGTAACTACCATTCTGCTGTTCGGGCTGATCGGCGTCGGTCTTGTGGATATCTACGCCTACACTGCCGAAGAGATGTTCAAGCCTTGGTCTATGGTAATCTTGACCTCAGCATCATTAACGTTTGTCGTGGGGCCCTACTACTACGTCAGGAAACACGGTCTCAGTAGCAGGACAATAGGCGTTCGGGACATGCTCTCGCCACTCAACTGCGTCTTGGGCATTGGCGTTGGTTTCCTGATGTTTGCAGGTAACTATGTCTTCTCTTGGATCATCACTGAAGTGTTCAGCATCCCAACTGAGGGTGACTCTCTTCTGATGGCGCACGACATCTACGAGCTTTTCGGCTGGTTGATAGTCATGTTTGTCTTCGTGGGCTTCACAGAGGAGATGCTATTCAGAGGATTCCTTCAGAGAAGAATGGAGATGTACTTCAAGGGCAGAGGGGATGGAACCAATGCGGGATGGAAGGCGCTCATTATCACGAGCTTCATCTTTGCTGTCATCCATCTGGACCTGATAGGGTTGGCCACGCGGTTCATGCTTGGAATGCTTCTTGGGTACCTGGCACAGAAGACCAACTACTCACTTCTTGGACCATCTGTGGCGCATGGACTCAACAACGCGATTGTGGTCGTACTGCTTAGCGTTCCCTTCTGAACTAGGCGAGGCTCTTTCGGCGCGAGAAGATGAACCAAGCTAGCAGAATCAGGAAGAAGGACATCTCGAGAATCAAGTAGATCTGCTCCATGAACTCGGTCAGCGCAATCCCCTTGAAGACCGTATCAACCATCATGACTCTTCCGAGGTTCAATGGATACACATCATCCACAATGCCTACATCCATGAATCCTGTGCCGACTATTGTGGAACCAAACAGCAAGAAGAGGAATGATTGATTCGCCTGGAGTCTCGTCGTGACCAGGGTCGATATCAGTACGCCGAGCGAAGAACCTGACAACGACATCAATGCCAAGACGGCATTCATTGTGAGATAGTCCGTGTTGGGAACGATTCCGAAGAGGCCCATCCACATGATTAGGAGAAACTGGGCCTGTACGAGGCCAACGACGAAGTATGCCAGAACCTTAGCCAAGATGGCCTCCAACTTAGTGGCAGGAGTGAGTAGCATGCGGTTCAGCGGCACGTCGCCAACGATGGCCTGAGCCGCAGTCGCGGCTACAGCAATGAACACAGCAAACACAATCAGGAAGACTCCGAAGGTGGCTGCGAAGTAGTCACCTTGAGGTTCGAACTCCCTGACAATCTCGCTCGCAATCTCACCACGCACCCATCCGTGATCATACCTGAACTGCTGCACAACTGCGCTGAAGGCGCTGAAGACGGTTGACTGACTCTCGAACTCAGTGCTTGAGATGTGAATAGGTACGAACGCCGGGATGTCCCCGGTAATATTGCCCTCGAAGCCGTAAGGTATCACAGCATAAGCGTTCACTTGGTCGAAGTAGAGCGCATGGAGGGCGTCCTCTTCTGTCTCGTACTCGATAACGAAGAAGTGGGGGCTCTGGTCAAGATACCAGGTGAAGTTCTCCGAGAGGTCCTCGTCCAGGTAGGTGTCGGTTGGATCGAGATCAACGACTCCGAGAACCATGGCGTCTGCAGGTGTTCCGCCTCCGCTCATGGCCTGTCCCAGACTTCCCTGATTGGAGGCCAACCACATCGTACCCATAATCATGGCAGGAAGGGCGAAAACAAGGAGGAGCGCAAACTTGTCATTGGAGATTAGCCTTAGCTCTTTCAGGAACATTGAGCGAATCCGCCAGAGCTTGCTGTTTTTTCTCCGTTCAGATGACAACTGTGTTCACCCGTGGCCTATTGGTTGCCATTGCTCGAGGACCTTTTAATCATTTTCAGGCGGTCCAACTCGAAAGAACCCTAGCACTTCTGCGCACATGAGCAGATAGAGCACAAGTGGACCATCTCTCCACTCATCAGCCTTGGCCCGGACCTCCTGCGCAGTCATCCTGCGTCCTGAGAGATATAGACGGCCAAGCAGATTCCGCATGGCAAGATCGCCATACGGGAATACTCCGAAGTTGCCAAGACCCGCTATTGAGAGCGCCTGAATGGTCCATTCTCCAATTCCCCGTACTGGTTTCAGAAGCTCTAGAAGCTCTGAGTACGGCATCCTTCTAAGACTCTCTGTTTCAAGTTCGCCCTCAATCTCCAGATTACAGACGTTGAGAAGATATGGCGCACGGTAGCCTAGTCCAATTGACCGAAGTCGCGACTCACCGGCCCTCAGAATCTGAGTTGCAGAAGGAAACGAGTACAGAGGCAAGTCGCTCAATTCGGAAACACTGCCCAGTTCGAGCACCAACCTCCTCGTAACAGCGCTGGCGGCACGGTATGACACCTGCTGCTGAATGACGGACTTGGCAAGTGCCTCGAACGCAGTTGGGGACTGGTAGGGACGTATTCCCTTGACTCCGGAAGCCACACTGTTAATGATAGGGTCTCGGGATATTTCGTACAGGGCCTGAGTGGTATCCACTGAGAAACCAAGAACTCGGGACAGTATATCCCTCAACGAACTCACGCCAGAGCTGCCGGAAGAGTGAGTGACTTGCAGGCTGGAACCAGGGGACCTCTGCTCTATGAGTACCGGGTGGATTTCGCCAGAAATGGAGTATTGGCGGCCCAAGAAGAGCTTGCCAGTGATCTCAGGCGTGGGCTCAATCTCGGGGTACTTCCAGGAGTGAACCGACTTGAGAAGATCATAATCGGGAGGGCACTTCATTCGCAGGGACATTCTATCCACTCACACGAGAGCAGCACAGCAAAACGCGACGTGTCTGCCCGATATGAGGGCAGACACCTCGGCCAAGAATGGACCCAAATCTTCAAGCTGAGAGAAATGCTAATCGTCCTTCTTCTTGTACGGGTTCCCCTTGAAGGGGTTCTTCGGGCCGTGCATCTTGAAGCTGAATGCTTTCTTGGTCTTCTGTCCTATGGATTCTTTCTCATCGTTCAATCTCTATACCTCTCAACCACTCTCTTTCCCCAGAAGTGGCCTGAGTCAACTCTGCGCTGTGACATTTGAATCTATCAGTGACGTGCCATTCACGGATAGGGCAGAGCGCCATTGTTATAACTAGCGCGAGCGAAGCCTGTGGTGAGGTCTCACCATGCAAGAAGCTCGGTCCCCAGACACTAACAAGTTCATCTCAATCACTTTCGCTGGTTTTTTGCTGAACCTAGGACTGTTCATCATCCTATTCATCTTCACACCAATCGCAGCGGGGCTTGTCGTTGGGTATCTCCTTCGGGACACGAGAGATGGACTGCTTTCTGGACTGGTGGCGGGGACAACTTCTTTCGCTGCGCTCTTCGTGACTACTGAGGCGATCTTGGGCTTCACAGGCGAACCAACCTTCGTGATAGTTGCAGTGATTCTGATGGGCGTCATCGGTGCGATTGGCGGGCTAATCGGGGGCTTCGCAGCGTCAAGACGCTGAGTCAGGTGTCGACAATCAGATGACCGGGAGTGAAGCTAGCGTTTGGACCGACTGTTGTCCTTCTTAGAGGATTGCCGTAGAGGACCCACTCCGATATCGAAGCAGAGTGTTCTGTAGTAAGATCGTTTGAATTGCCCTGGCGGATGTTGTCAAGTTCGTTGGTCACTCCAGTTGCCACGTTCTCAACCAGTGCTCTATCAACGGCAATCTTGACCTCCCCGATGTGGTCAAAGGAGTCCAGAAGGTCCAGGAAACCGAACTTCCACCCGTCGGCGTAGGGGCAGTTGCGCCAATCATCAAAGGGCTGGGTGTTGTTCAGTGTGTCAAGTGTGGACCCGATGTAGGCCGCGCCTGACTCCAGAAAGGCGCTGAGAAGCGGGCCTTCTTGGGCCGTGCTGCATGCCTCCGAATACACCACCGGGTACCCTTGAAAGCCAATCTCCTTAACTTGGTCATGGCTTAGGATGACCTTACTATGAGTGGCCCAACGGTCAGGTGTTCCATGGATGCGAGATGTAAACACACCATCTGAAAACTGAAGGATGAACTCGCTGAAAGCTAGAATCCTTGAGTACCTCTTCTTGTATTGGCTGAGAACCTCAACCTCGAAGCCCAAGCTCACAAGACCCTCAACATGACGATCGGACCGCCCCGGCTGGCTGTCGAAGACCACTGCGATATTGCTGTCGACTATGTAAGGGTCAAGATGATACAGGACTGTTTCCCTAGAACCAAAGATTCGCCCAATTGGAGTGTCGGGCAGTCCATCAAGGTCTAGATCTTGCAGGAACCAGTCAGTGAATGCGTACGAACCTTGATACGAAATCCTAGTGCCAGGCATCTGCTTGTTATCACCGATTAGCAGAACGCCTTTGTGATACTTGGGGTCGTAGGATTCACGGATTGCCTCCCTGGAGAAAACCCAAGATCCTCTTAGCTCCGAAACGAAATCACATCCTATCTCCTTGCACTTGCGCTCATACGCTGCAGTACTATCGGAGCCAACCTTGCCACAGACAACCAGTAGACGTTGGGAGGTCTCTCTGGGCATCCGACCTACGGTGAAAGATAGATCTTCACCCCATCTTCGCCGCCTTCCAGCTTTCAAGTTCAAAGGAATCAGACCTCCCAGCCTTGAGCCTCTACTTCTGGGCATGGTCTTTGTTTCCATCAAAACTGATAATTAGTCTTCGTAGTTCAGCCAATATACCATGAACGACGATATCAGCGTCATCACTCTAGATCTTGACGGAGTTCTCTTCGATGGCCCCAGTGCCGCATACCCCATTGCACATCAACTTGGCATTGGAGACCGCTTCATGGCAGTCTACCAGCGTCTCACCAAGGAGAAGAAGACGCTTGAAGATCAAATTCGTGAAGGCAGTATCATCTGGAAGGGGATAGCAGTAGATGGATCGTACGACAATCTGGTCCACGCTCTTCCCCTGATGAAAGGTGCAGAAGAAACCGTCGCCACGCTGAAGAAGTGGGGATATGAGGTGGGATGCATCTCTAGCGGAGTTAGTCAGTTCTTCATGGAACCCTTCAAGAGGCGCTTGAATCTTGACTTCGCCTACTCCAACATA
The DNA here is from genome assembly GCA_016839445.1 of Candidatus Thorarchaeota archaeon. Lineage (GTDB taxonomy): Archaea > Asgardarchaeota > Thorarchaeia > Thorarchaeales > Thorarchaeaceae > SMTZ1-45. Next base: position 92 of record JAEOUG010000036.1, on the reverse strand, counting down.
CTTGGCGAATCCGATGGAGCACATGACGGAACCGTGAGCTACGTTATGGGAGGGCCGCAGAAGGCAGAAACCGCAAGACGCTATCTTGGAGA
>JAEOUG010000035.1 GCA_016839445.1 Candidatus Thorarchaeota archaeon | reverse complement strand
TTACCCGGCATTGTCATCGCGACAGGCTACTTCACTCTGTTCTACAACACCCCTATATTCCCACAAAGGTTCCCGATGACTCTCATCATAATGTCGTTCCTGGTACGTAAGTTCCCATTCACAGTCCGCGCGGCCTATGCAGGTTTACAGCAGACTCCTGTGGCGCTGGAGGAAGCCGCGCAAAATGTTGGAGCCAGCAAGAACCGGACCTTCGCGAGCATCGTCATGCCGCTCATAGGTGTGAGCGTTCTAGCTGGTGCACTCTTGTCATTTGTCTACTCCGTTAGCGAGGTCAGCACAAGTCTTCTCCTTGGAGGTGCGAACTACGACCAGGCTCCGCTGACGTGGTGGATTAACGACACGAACTTGGGATTGCCTCCTACGCTTGGAGCCCATCCGGCTGCTGCTCTTGGTGTATTGATGATGGTGATGCAGATGGTTGTGATTGCCGTCACGAATGCCATTCTAAAGACCCGGGCATCTGCAATGACCGGTATATGAGGTGTCACTAATGGTTGAGATAACTCTCCAAAACTTGCGAAAGACCTTTGGCGAAGTCATCGCCACAGATGATGTCAACATAGTCCTAGAGGATGGGAAGCTCACCACCCTCCTCGGGCCCAGTGGTTGTGGCAAAACAACGCTGCTACGTCTGGTTGCTGGATTCTACGCTCCTGATACAGGAAAGATCCTATTCGATGACCGCGACATGACAGAGGTCCCGCCAAACAAGAGAAGAACTGGAATGTGTTTCCAGAACTATGCACTCTGGCCACACATGACAGTCTTCGACAACATCGCCTACGGTCTGAAACTGAAGCGGACTCAAGGGATGAAGTACACGAAGGCTGCAGTCCGACGTAGAGTGAGTGAGGCCTTGGACCTCGTTCGAATGGGAGGTCTCGGGGACAGAACACCTCATCAGTTGAGCGGCGGGCAGCAGCAACGCGTTGCTCTGGCCAGAGCACTAGTAATAGAACCTGATGTGCTTCTCCTTGACGAGCCTCTCTCCAACCTAGATGCGAAGCTCCGAAACGAGATGCGTGAGGAGATACTCAGAATCCAGGGTGAGCTGGGCATTACAACGGTCTACGTCACGCACGACCAGATTGAGGCGCTCAGCATCTCTGACTACGTTGCAGTGATGGACAAGGGATACATACAGCAGTACGCCTCGCCTAGGGACATCTACGACGCTCCCCAGACCATCTTCGTGGCCGACTTCATTGGCAAGTGCACGTTCATTGACGGCACGATTGAGTCTGCAGGAAACCAACTCGAGGTTGCAATTCCTGATGGCCAGAGAGTTGTGGGAAGAACGACTTTGCCAGGCTATCCCTTCGAGATAGGGGAGAATGTCAGGTGTGCAGTACGTCCGGAAGACCTGCACATCCGGCCCACGAACAGTGACGACAATGAGATTACAGGAACCGTTTCACAGGTCATCTATGTCGGTAGCAACATTGAGATCTACTTCAATGTCGGCACAATCCAAGCAGTTGCCAATCTGCCTCCTGAATTTGTAACAGAGAGGGGCAGCGAAATCAAGCTCTACGCACCACGCGACCAGATGATGGTCCTGCCACTTGGAGGAGTAGATTCCCTGAGAAAGGTGCCCGGTCATCCTCTCTATTCATTCCAAGAGACGCTGGAGCCTGCCTAGGCCTTTCTTGAGTGTCTGATGTTCACGGCGACTCCTCTGTCGAAGACAATCATCTCTGGGCCGCTAAGGACAGCTCTGCCAACACCAAGCAGATGGCCGCTCTGGTCTGTCACAAGGACTTCCTCTCCTGCCCTTAGTTCATCCGATGCTTCGTACACGAACTTCGCCAGTGCAGACTTACCATCCTCAACGAACTCCCTGACATCATCATCTACCTTCACAACGTAGGTGGGAGATATCTCTGCATCCTGAAGCCTCAGCCCTCCTTCAAAGGACGGAGTCAGAAGCCCTGTTGTGGGGACCATTGTGAACAACAGAGCCCCTCCTTGTCGTACGTGACGTATCTTCCCCGTGGCACGAGATATGTCGGCGTCTAGATCATCCAGGGCAGCTATGCGACTGGCTTCCTTTCCCCATTGGTGCGCAAGCACGGCCTCCAGCTTCCTCCTTATCCAGCGTCCTCCTTCGTCAGCTGACTCATGCAGATGGTCAATGAGGTCGGTTGCAGTCTGGCTCCTCACATCGATGCCAAGGCTCAGCGACTGAACTACAGCATCAAGTGAAGTTGGCCGGTCGAACAGCAAGACTCTCTTGAACTCCAAGGAGCCTATGAAATTCTGTAGACTCTCCTCGATGAAAGTGAGAGTTGCCTGATCAAGGGTCTCTGGGAAGATACACTGTTGCACAGGATGTACATGCTCTAGTTCCCATGGGACTACTCCAAGCGGGGTAATGAATGCCAAGATTACGTCGGAGCTGCTCCTTCCTCTCACAGCCTTGATCACTGTGCCTAGAGTGTCCGAGAAAGGCCTTCTGGCATCATCAGGAATCAATACTAGGTTTCTTGTCTTCCTAGTAGGATATCTCTCCAGAACACTCCTGTTGAATCTTTGAATCTCCGGTCTGACGAGGGTTTCAGGACCGGTGTAGAAGACAGAGGAGGTCTTGCCAACGGCATCACTTCGCTCAATCATCTGGTGGAAAGGAACTAACGACTGAAGAGCCTCAATCAGCGATGGGTGATTCCTGGCTCTCTGAGCCACTAGTTCGAAGAGCTTGTTGTCGTGGATTGCCTGTCGGACCGCTCTCATCTCCGCAGCAGCGGCATGAAGATTGTGACGCATGAGTTCAAGATCCCTTTTCTCCTTCGGCAGTGACAGCAAATCGTCTGGCGTGTGAGTGCTGCATACAGGGCATGAGCAGGGCATTTCCGTCAGCTGGTTGAGATGGACGGTTCCGCTGGGCAACATGAGTCTTCCTGCCTCGGCGAACTTCGCATAGGAGGCAGAGTCAAAGAAGTCACATCCCAAGAAGGTGGCCTGTGCAAAGAACATGGGATGTCCGCAGCCGAATAGATGGACGGGTCTGTTGGGCGGCAGATGACGTTTCGCCCCAATTGTGCACCGGACGATGTCAGCATATCTGTACCTCTCCATAAGAGGGACAACTCCACCGATTGGGTGTACATCGAAGTCCATAGTCGCGAGAGACATTGCAGAGTGCTCTCTCAGGTCTTGGAAGACACCACCCTGGACTGTTCCTGCGAGCATCATGTTCCCCTTCCTCGGCGCAGAAATAGCAGCCCGTTCAAGAGAAACACGGACATCCTGTTCTACCTGACTCCTACCAACATCAGGGTCAGAGAAGGCGTCAAGGATTGTACCAATGTCGGAGCCGATTGCCTTCTGGAACTCAAGAATCTCGATAGGGTCAATCTCGTCCTTGGAGAGCTCATGGAAGTACATCTGGAATGTCCCGGAATCGGTCATGATTGGTCCGTCAAAGCCCAGGAGGCCATGGACGCCCTCCTGCAACGCCGGCTCTCTGAACCTATCATGAGACCTGATTATGTACGAGTTCGTGATCACCATTTGGAAACCGAATTGTTCCCTCAGTTCAGTTGGCGTTATGGCGGATTTACCTGGATGCACTACAGGCATCAGAAGAGGCGTCTGGACCGTTCCATGATCCGTAGTGAGTCTTCCGACTCGTGCCAAGCCGTCACGGGTTCTTATTTCGAATCTAGGCATTCGTGCTCCAGTGTCTTGAAGACACCGCAGGCATGAATCTTTCTCTCCGGCCGTTATTTGCCGAAGCATACAGTTTAAGAAACCTCGAAGGATTCGAGAACCGATGTCTGAGCTGATCGCACTTCTGGTACAGCGGAGAAGGCCAACTGAACCAGACCTTATGCACGAACTCAATGCCCTAGCTACTACTGCTGGCTACAGCATTGGTGGCACCTTCGATGTAGTTGGTCGGCCGTCTGCGAGGTTCGGCTTGCGTTCAGGCAAGGTAGAAGAAATCGGGACGTGGGTTGAAATCAACAGTCCCGACATAGTCTTCGTCTCTCCTAGCCTCCGGTCAAGCCAGGTCTATAGGCTGATGGAGAAGTGGGGTGTTGAGGTGCGTGACCGGACTCAGCTGATCTTTGAGATCTTCTACAAGCATGCTCAGACACTACAGGCGCAGCTTCAGATTGAACAGGCTCGACTCAAGTATGAACTACCTTTCGAGCGACACCAGATCAGGATGCGTCTTCAGAAGGAGCACACAGGAGACCGGCCAACGACTGATCAAGTCGGTATCGGCGAAGACCTCCTCAACATACAAGTGCAGCATCTTAGGAGAAGGATTGCGGCAATTGGAGAGAAGCTCGAGAGAGTGTCTGAGGCACAGAAGCTCAAGAAGAAGCAGAGACTCCAGAGAGGGTATTTTGAGGTGGCCTTGGCGGGCTATACAAACGCGGGGAAGAGCACATTGCACGATGCGCTCACTCATTCCGGAGTGGTTTCTGCTGACGAGCTCTTCACCACGCTCTCAACGAAGACAACGGCTCTGGAGATTGCTGGAAGGAGAGTTGTCGTGTCTGACTCAGTCGGGTTCATCAGCGATCTTCCGCGCTCCCTGCTGAAGGCATTCAACACTACTCTCATGGCCATAGCTGATGCTGATGTCATTGTGCTGGTTGTAGATGCCTCGGATTCCATGGAGGAGATCGACAGAAAGACGAGAACGTGTCTTGATACATTCACAAGAATAGGCGCCGACGGAGTCCCAATTGTTGTCGCGCTCAATAAGACTGACCTAGTAGAGCCCCCTGAAATGAGTGTCCGGGAGCAAGCTCTGGAGCCAATTGGGTCCGGTGTGATTCCTGTGTCTGCCAAAGAAGGCTTGGGTCTGAATCAGCTCCTGGCAGAGATTGACAGCCATCTTCCAGGAATGAGGTCGTACTCGCTCCGTTTGCACTACGGTGACGGAGGAATGTCTCTTCTCTCTTGGCTGCATGATTCCGCCATTATTGAGTCCGAGAACTACACTGAGGACTGGATTGAAATCAGGGCGAAGATGGGCCCGGAAACCGCGAGTCGACTTACTGCAATGATGCATGACGGAGAACTCCGGCTCGTAGATAGCTGATTCTAGAAGAGGCGCCTCGAGCATAGACATCAAAGGAAATAAGAAGGAACCAAATGCAGGTCCTTCGAGAACTCAATGGAAACAGGAAACGTGTGCCGAACGAATCTGAGCACTCTGCTTGAAGATGGAGAGTTTGTTGTCACATCCGAAGTGGGCCTACCACGAGGCTCAGACGCAGGCATAGTATCGGAGACCGTGGCAAAGGTCAAGGATTTCTGTGACGCGGTGAACGTTCCCGACAATCCCATGGGAAACCCATCGATGAGCAGCACAGTTGGAGCACACTTCGTTCATCAGGCCGGAGCAGAGCCCATTCTGCAGATGTGTACTCGCGACCGTAATAGGATAGCCATCCAGAGCGAGCTGTTTGCTGCGTATGCACTCGGAATCAGAAATGTTCTGTTTATCTCAGGAGACCACAGTCGTCATGGCATGGAGAAGCAAGCAAAGTGTGTCTATGATATCAACTCAGTTCAGGCGCTTAGCCTTGCTAGGTCGCTAATGAGTGGCTTTGATGCTCTAGGTGAGGAACTGGAAGGTACTCCTTGTTTCTTCCTCGGTTCAACTTTCAATCCCTACGAGGAGCCAGTTGAGGCACACATCATCAGAACAGAAGAGAAGCTGGCCGCAGGCGCCAAGTTCTTCCAGACCCAAGGAGTCTTTGAAGTCCCCCCGCTTTCTGGCTTCCTGAGTCGAGTGCAACACCTGAATCTGAGTGTCATCGCGGGAGTCATTCCTCTGCAGAGTCCAGAGATGGCACGTTTCATGAATGACTTCGTTCCTGGCATTGTCGTACCAAGCGAGATGATTAAGCGTCTGGATGATGCCGCAGAAGGGCTCGAGGAGGATGAGGAAGAGCTGCTTAGAGCTACAATGCCCGTTGGCATTGAGATTGCCCTGGAAACCATTGAGGAGATTCGCAGTATCGACGCAGTCCGTGGTGTCCACATAATGGGTGTTGGATGGGCGGAGTGTGTCGAAGAGATCGTGAGGAGAGCCGGGCTTTACCCCCGGCCGAAGTGAGATGATGTCAAGGTGTTCATCTTCAAGAAGGACCAACAAGCGTATGATTTCGGTGGCGTCACGATAGGCGGTCACCCCGGAGAGAATCCCACGGCCCTCATAGGTGGCCTGTTCTTCAAGGGCCAATCAATCGTGGAAGACACCAAATCGGGTAGGTTCGATAAGGACGCGGCCAAGAGATGGATTGATGAAGGCGTGCTCATGGAAGAGCGAACCGGACATCCTCTGGTTCTCGAAGTGTACGGTCGAACGCCCGAGGCCATGCGGACCCACATCACTTGGGTCGCAGAGAACTGGGACGGACCATTCCTGTTTGAGTCCGTGAATGCCAAGGGTCGAGTGGCAGGAATTAGACACTGTGACGAAACAGGCCTTCAGGAAAGAGCCATCTTCAACTCTGTCACATCCGCCATGAAGGATGAGGAGCGTGATGCACTACGACAGAGCAGAATCGATAAGGCCGTCGTTCTTGGCTGGTCTTCTGGAGCCACATCGCTCAATGATCGAATGGACACCATTCTGGAAACATTGACCTTGGCTGGAGACCTCGGCATCGAGAAGGTCATTGTCGATCCTGCTACAATGCCAGTCGGCGCAGGATACGGACTTGAGTATCGCACAACGTTGGCAATCAAATCAGAGCTGGGTCTTCCGACTCTCCTTGCTCCTCACAACGCCCCCTCTGCCTGGGACTTCCTGAAGTTGGGTGAAGCTGTTGATGACAGTGCAATGACTGCATCTGTGATCGCATCCACAGTGTCTGCGCAGATATTCTCCACTGATGCCATCATCTATGGCTCCATGGCAAGGACCCGAGATGTCTTCACAGCAGTTTCGCTCACTGCAAACGCTATCTTCTCTGCCATCAGTGAGGCAAACAGAGCTGTAGGCATCGAGCGTCAGCTCTTCAGTCCAAAGAGCTTCGAGTGGGGGAGATGAATCGATGGAGAAGGGCAGCTCTGGTTCTTGGCCACCTGTGCCCGGGGACTTCGAGGTTGGTGACCCGAGTCACCCTGTGGCAATCTGTACATTAGGCAAGAAGATCGAGGTCTCGGGCAACTACGCCATAATTGGCACCTGCAAGACCGAGAACATAGGAATCGAACGGGTCATCATGAATATCGTTTCCAATCCTTCCATCAGGTTCCTTATACTGGCTGGGCCCGAAGTACCTGGCCATCTGACGGGAAGGTCTCTCAAGGCACTACATGAGTTCGGCGTTGACTCGACGAACAGACGGATAATCAATGCCGACGGTGCCATCCCATACATCGAGAACGTTCCACTAGAAGGTGTGGAACGATTCAGGAAGCAGATTGCACTCATCGAGATGATCAACGTGACCGAATCAACTAGTATCGCAAAGGCCTCAATGGACCTAGAGAGCAAGAATCCTGGTGAGTACCCTGAGCCTCCTCTCTGGTATGATTTCAGATCCGCATCGCGCAAGACGAAGAGAAGGGAACTGAAGTCAGACATAGCCATTCTACCGGAGTACAACCTGAATCTAGATCCGCTCACTTTCACAATCACGAAGAGAAGCTCGAAATCAGTACTATCTGAGCACCCAACTCGAGTGAGTGTGGAGGTCAGAGAAACGGACTCAGGAACACTGCTTGTTGGAAAGGAGGGACCCTAGTTGTTCGTATTCGAAAAGGAGCAAGTCATTCATTCGGTGGGCAGAGTGAGGATTGGAGGGACTCCCGGAGAGAACCCCACTGTTCTTGCTGGCACCATATTCTACAGTGGACACAAGATTGTTGATGACGCCAAGAAAGGTGAATTCGACCAGAGCGCTGCTGAGGCGCTGCTCAACAGGCAGACAGAGATGTCAGACATGACCGGCAACCCTGCGCTTGCACAGATTTTCTCCGAGTCCTCAGAGGCGATGATCAGGTACATCGACTTTGTGTCTGGATTGACAGACTTACCGTTTCTCATCGACTCCACCGATGTGTCTGTTCGTATCGACGGGTTGCGTCATGCTGAGGAGGTTGGTCTGCTTGATTGTGCCATCTACAACTCAATCAACGTGTCCGTCACTGACGATGAGATTGAATCACTCAAAGAGATACGTCCTGAGGCCGCCATTGTCTTGGCGTTCAATCCACAGGACTCCAGCATCAGCGGCAAGAGGGAGGTTCTTGAGAAGGGGGCCCTGAACCTGAACCGGGGTCTTCTGACCATCAGCAAAGAAGTGGGCATCACAAAGCCCCTGATAGATACGGCTGCAACATCTATGGGTGCAGGCGCAGGTGCTGCGGTAGCCTTTGTGTTCATCGCCAAGACTGTCTATGGACAGCCGACAGGATGCGGGATTCACAACTCTCCGTCCTCATGGCCATGGCTGCGCAAGCTGAAGAAGAGTGACAGAGCAGCTTTCGTCACAGCAGATATCGCGTCCAACGCCATCGTTCAGACAATGGGTGCAGACTATCTTCTGTATGGGCCCATAGAGAATGCTCCTCTCGTATTCCCTGTTGCAGCCATGTCGGATGTTCTCGCGGCCGAGTCCGCTGCAATGGAGTTCGGCGTGTCCCCTGGAGAAGACCATCCATATCATAAGCTTCTGTGAAGGTGAGGAATTGTCGAGAAGAGCGCGACTGATCCGGCCCCGGACCATAGGAGTTACGTCTCTTCGCCTAGGGCCCTACTACACGGTTGCCTCTGTGGAGCTTGGCAACACGACGACGAAGTGCATCATCGCTTCCACTAATCTGAAGACGGCAGAGATATTCGAGATTGCGAAGGAGGTAAGGCTTACCCGGGACGTTAGACCCCCCGGTCCAGGCGAAGAGGTTTTCGGCCGAACGGTGCTTGGCATTGAGCTGACGCGTGACTCTGTTGCCGAACTCGTAGCTGATGTCCTCACGACTGCTATCTCAAGGGCAAGGTTGGACATCGAGAGCGATCTCCACTTCGCAGTGCGTTCGACCGGCGTCAACGCAGGTTTCTCATCTCCTGAGGAGGTGGGAGAGATAGTGAAGTCGCTGGCCGAGGGTTGCCTCCTGGCCGGTATCCCTCCCCGTAAGATGACCGCCGCACTATCACCAGACAATCTTCCTCCAGGCTTGAGGGAATTCACTTGGCTCAAGAAGGTCTGCTTTGATGGCGCCATTGCATCTGTGCTCCCTCCGTCGAACACAAGCGTCGTAGCAAATGAGATGGAGGGTGAGCTTGTTACCGCAGGTCTGAAGGG
>JAEOUG010000034.1 GCA_016839445.1 Candidatus Thorarchaeota archaeon | reverse complement strand
GCGGGTGGGAGATGCCCGTTAGGTACTCTGATATCATTGAGGAACATATGGCTGTGAGAAACGGAATAGGAATCTTCGATACAAGCCACATGTCCCGGTTCTTCATCAAGGGTCCGCAAGCAGAAGCTTTCCTTCAGAGAGTCACAACCAACAACGTGTCCAAGTTGGCTATAAACGATGGTCAGTACTCGACTTGCCTCAACGAACAAGGTGGCATTCGCGACGACCTTACTCTCTACAGGATTGGAGAGGACGAGTATATCTGGGTCACGAACGCAGTCAACGGTCCTAAGATCCGCGCTCATCTGCTAGAGCATTCCGAGAAGTATGATGTTGAGATCCTCGATCGTACAAAAGAGATCGCGATGATTGCTGTACAGGGGCCAAAGGCCATGACCTTACTGAGCGAGATGGCTGGTCGTGACTTGAGCCAGTATGACCGCTTCACATGTAACCGAGTCAGACTTGGCGACTACGAAACATTCCTCTGTCGCACAGGGTACACTGGAGAGGATGGTGCCGAGATACTGGTCCTGGACACCCCACTCACCGAGGCGGGTAAGAAGCGAGCAGTGGCATTCTGGGACGAACTCCTCAAACGTGGCTCCAGCCTGAGTATCAAGCCCTGTGGCCTTGGCGCACGTGACTCCACTCGCTTGGAGGCCGGTTTCGTGCTCTATGGTCACGAGTTGGACGAGGACACTTCACCTATAGAGGCTAGAATTCCCTACGCGGTGAAGTTCAAGGTCGAGCCTCACTACATCGGATACGACGAAGTGCTGCGCCACAAGACGGAGGGAGTCAGGAAGACTCGAATAGGACTGGCAATGATTGATCGAGGTATTCCTCGGGAGCAATATCCCATTGTCTTCAATGGAGAGGAGATCGGCAAGGTGACAAGCGGTGTTCCATCTCCCCTGTTGGAGAGAGGTATTGCACTGGGCTATGTCAGACCGGATACTGTCAATGAAGGTGACGTAGTTGAGGTAGATATCAAAGGAAGACATCGGAAGGCTGAGGTTGTCAAGTGGCCATTCTATGATTCTGATATCTACGGTGCCAGTCGAAAGAACTCGTAGAGTTTGTATCCAAAGTCATTTAAATCGGCAGCAACAGCCGAAGACCTTGGTGGAACATATGAGTGAGGTTCCTGACGATAGACACTACAGCAAGGAACACGAGTGGGCACAAGTCAAGGGCGACTTGGTCATCGTGGGCATAACAGATCATGCACAGAACTCGCTTCACGAGATCACCTTTGTAGAGATCTCCGAGGTGGGGACAGTGGTGAAGGCAGGGGACGAGTGTGGTCTCGTTGAATCCATGAAGGCATCTTCAGACATCTTCTCTCCTGCTAGTGGGGAGATTGTGGAGGTCAACGGAGAGCTTGAGGATGCTCCTGAGATTGTCAATGAGGACTGCTATGGGAAGGGCTGGATGTTCAAGGTGAAGCCCTCAAATCTGGATGTCGAGATTGCCTCTCTGCTGGATGCCAAGGGATACAAGGCATTCTTGGAGTCTTCCTGATAGCGGCCGGTCTCTTATCCGGCCTCTCTTCTCATTTTGGCCCGTTCTGGGTATAGGACGACTGTGAGATTAACAGCAACCTTTTTAGCACATCCCAAGCTGGCTCCGCCTAGTTGGAAACAGCTCGGAGAGAATCCACCACATGTCATTCGGCAAGTTCAAGCGATCATCCGTTAAATTCCTACGACAAATCTTTCACAGGCCGAGAGCTAAGATATCCCGTGGCTCTATCCTCCTGATGGTCACAATAATCATCGTATTCATTTCAGCTCTGATGCTGCGGCTTGAGCCTCTGTTCAACTCACAGCCGATTGTCCGTGCATTTGACCCATGGTTTCAGCTCAAAGTGACAGAATACATCGCAGAGAACGGATATGCCGCTTTCTTCACGTGGTACGACAGCACAACTTGGGTACCTTGGGGCCGGAATATGGCGACAAGTAGCTATGTTGGAGTACCTTTCACGAGTGCGTTCTTCTACTTCCTTCTCAATGGAATGGGAATACAGGTTGATGTTCTCACAGTTTCTCTTATTCTTCCTGCATTCATGGGAGCACTTACAGCCGTTGTTGCATTCTTCCTCGGCCGCGAGCTTGCGAATAACACGGTCGGGCTCTTCTCTGCAATATTCACTGCCTTCATTCCAGCCTTCCTACAGAGAACCATTGCAGGGTTCTATGATAATGAGTGTATAGGGGTCTTCGCTATTGTACTGACAACATTCCTCTTCATGAGGGGACTCAAACGCGGCTCTCTACCCTCCTCTGTTGGTGCAGGTCTTGCGTTGGGCTATCTGCAAATCTCATGGGGTGCTGCAGACTTCATGCTCGGTCTACTCGCTCTGTACGGCTTCCTCATGCTTGTCATTGGAAGGTACAGCAAACGGTTGTTGTCAACATACCTGATCACCATAGCCATCGGGATGTTCATCGGCGGATTGATTCCAAGAAATGGCTTTGGTAACCTCACAGACTTCTCCAATCTTGCGCCCATTGGCATTGGGGGTCTACTAGTCATGTATGAGATCTGGAACCGTGTTGCAGGATATCGCGAGGCTACAGCGAGCAGATTATCCCCGTATATGAAGCCAATACTTGTCGGCCTAGTGGCGCCGATTGCTGGAGTCATTGGATACCTTCTCTACGTTGGCAGTACCAATCTGACAATCACTCCCTACAGCTCAAACCCAATCCTCAAGATTGGTGCCAAATTCCTGACAGTCATCAACCCATTCACGCGGCTTGACCAGAGAATTCTGGCATCTGTTGCTGAACACTTACCTAGCCCTTGGGGCAGCTTCTACAACACCCTCCTCATACTCATATTCTTCTTCCCACTGGGTATGTATTTCCTGTTCAACCGCGGGCGCGATGAGGATTGGCTCATGCTTCTCTATGGCGTGACTTCTGTATACTTCGCAGGAAGCATGATCAGACTCTCCCTCATCTTGGCACCGGGAGTCGCTGTTCTGTCAGCATTTGCTGCTTACAGCATCTTGTCTCCCTTCGCCAAGGTTGTAACACAACGATCAGTCTTTGAACGGCGAAGGTTCAGGATGAGTTCGTCTCTGACCTCTGAACATGCCGTCACGGCCTTTGCCTTCGTGGGCCTACTGCTCTCCGTGAATCTTGTTCTCGGAGTTCAGTTCATGTCCTATCAGGTGGGTAACCCGGAGTTTGCCCAGGCACCTCTGGCCTCCTCCGGTCAGGCCACAGATTGGCAGACCGCGATGACCTACATCCGGAATGTCCTCCCGCCAACGGCAGTAGTGGCTAGTTGGTGGGACTACGGATACTGGATAAACGGGGCTACGGACAAACCTACCATAGTAGATAATGCGACAGGAAACTCGACGCAGATTGCCATGATGGGCTATGCTCTCATGGCGTTGAACCTGACCGAGTCCCTTAGAATGTTCAAGACCTGGAACACCACTCATGTTCTTGTCTACTTCGGGCATAGGTACAGTCCCTTCGGAGGCGACGATGGCAAGTGGCCTTGGATGGTGCGCATCGCTGAGGACATCTTCGGTTCTGATGTGATTGACGATGACACCTATCTTGGTGAGAATGATGTCACCCTTGAGCCATTCTACTCATCAACAATCTTCAAACTGATGGTCTACGGTGAGCCTCGAAACTCAGATGAGGCTGCTGCACTTGGACTGACCAACACCCCGCGAGAGCAGGTTGACCAGTTCCTCTGGCAGGACACCCAGTGGATAAACCACATGCCAGTGAGCCTTCGCGGCGCCTTCAAGGAACCATACATCAGTTCCTCCTACGGCATCGTGAAGATCTACGAGCTGGACTACACGATGTACTATCAGTGGTTGAACAAGACCGATGCAGACTGGGTTCTGGACCTTGCCTCGAACAATCTCCAGTCATCACTTGATGGAAGTCTTGATGACGACGAGCTGGGCCTCAACAACTACGAGGTAGTGTTCGGTGGCGGATACAGCGCTAGAGTCTACACGGAATCGAACTCTACCCACATGTACTACGGTGTCAAGATGGACAACTACACCCTGGGCAAGGATGCCTTTGGCCTGCGAATTGCTCCAAAGGGCGCTCTTGAGGACTCAGACATTCGTATCGTCAACTACCGCGGCGAGAACTTCGACGGGCATATCAGATACGATGGCTCCTGGGTGGAGGACTCTACTGGAACCAATTCCACTGAGTTCGCCACGGGTGAGAACGTGATTGAGTTCTTGATTCCGCTGAACGGTGGGGATCCACAGGATGTCGCGATGTTCCCAGGAATGAACTACGACATTCGATTCCTGTGGTGGAACAACGTCGTGTCTGGCGAACCCTCGTACGCGTCCAGCTGGGCCACGTTCTGGGCTCCAGTACAGCTCTACTAGTATAGAAAACGCGAGATGGTGGCAGCACATGCCTGCCACCTCTCTTCTACTCTACTCCTCGGAGGATAGCAGAGTCTTCTTCTTCGCTCTTCTGCGATACTCACCATACTTGTCTTGAGGACTGTACTTAGCAGGTTTCGGATCGACTACGGGTTCTCCACAACGAGGACACTTCTTCTGTTCTAGGGTGTACTCGTCGCACTTCGGGCACTTGAAAAGGTGTGGCATCTCCCTCACCTATTTCCGAACAAAGGTGATGGTGCCTTTGCCATCTTCGATGGTCTTAGTGATCAGGCCAAGCACATCTGAGAGCACATCTTCTGCTTCTTTGTAGTCTGGACTCACGATTCGGAGTTTGTACCTAGGTGAGCCGAGGGTGTAGATCTCAGTGGTCGACTTATCGTGCTCCTTACCCTTCTGGAGACCACTCGTGAGCGCTTTCCTAATTACCTGAACTCCTCCAGGTCCGGGGGCATTGATTGTCATCTCCCCGTCTATCTCAACTGAAGGGATCTCGATTCGTTGTTGGGCAAGATCAGCAACCTGCTTCCTGAGCTTCTTTGTGGCTTGGACTTCTTCAAACACATCCACTCCACCGTCTGAAGCCTTCTCAAGGCCTGCATAAATCTCTCCGAAGACATCCTCGATAGGCCAGCCAATCTTCTCATAGACCTCTTCAAGGGTCATGCCATTCTCCTTAGCAACCAATTCAAGGAGCTTTTCGGCCTTCTGAGCCCGCTTCCAGTCGTTGTTCTTGGTCCTCTTGGCCTCAGTAGAAACGCGTCTGAGAGAGCAGTCGATGTGTCCCTTCTCAGGATCTACCTTGAGGACCTTGATGACAACTCGTTGATTCTCATGGATGTGATTTCTAATGTTCCTGACCCATGTGCTACTGACCTCAGATATATGGATGAACCCCTCTTTGTCCCCATATTCAGGCAGGGTGACATATGCACCATAGGGGGCCACTTTCGTAGCCACAGCTATGGCATAGTCCTCCGCCTCTGGCCACTCAGCACGTTTCAGAACCATCTCGAATTCTCCTATGGAAGGACCTCGACCTCTCTGGCGGTCGGCTCAAGCTTGGCTTTTCCGCCACTCGGTTTCGCAAGTACCTTTCCACACTTCAGGCATTTCACTTCTGTGGTCGCATGTCCAAAGATAATCTGCTCATTCTCACAATCGAGACACTTCACCTTGAGGAACTTCGATCTCGGCTGCTGCACAATTTCGTCTCTAGGCATACTACTCACCTAAACTCTCTCGATGTCGACCTTCTTCAGCCGCATGCTCTTTGACTGGAAGGTGTAGTCGCATTCATTGCACTTGTACTTGAGGACTGTCTTCTTGGTTGTCTTGGCAAATCGCTTCTGGATTGGCTTAGGGAATGAACCGTATCCCTTATGCTTCCTCGCCATTCTGCGACTGCCTTCAGCCATACTTCTGTCTTTGCCCTTCTTGTATATGCTCACCGAATGCGGTGTGTGAGCCTTGCATCTCGGGCAGTACTTCCTCAGTTCACTCTTTATCTTCATATGGCTATCACCAGCCCCAGGCCATCCGACGCGGCCTAGAGTCCTTTATAATCCTTAGGGCATGTCCACTCAAGAGCCAGCTACGAGGGCGCTCTAGAGATTCAATATGTGCGAAGCTACCACAGCTACCATCAGAATAGCTGCCAGAACCAGGACCATTGTGGGGCTCACCTTTACACCAGGTGTCTCGTCCTCAAAGAACCTGATCAGGCCTGCTCCACCTGAGGGCATTGGGCCCTCGCCTCTCTTCTTCCGTTTCTTCTTCGCGCTCTTAGGCATGCCTTGGCATCTCCTGGACTGGTCACCTCACTCCCTGTTGAGCTTTTAATCCTTTTGACCGGTCAGCTATCTCCACGCTGCCGGGTTGCCTCTACGCATCCTCTTGCTGCCGAATTCTCGCCAGGTCCTTGGCCAGCTTCATCTTCTCCTCGATGTTGCTGAGCCTGTTGATCATGATTCTCTGAGCCTGGGGCGAACCTGCTCCATGCATTGACTCGGTGAGATACCCTACGGCGGCTCTTCCCAGGGTGAGATTCTCTATCAGCCTCATCATCTTGATTCTGTCTTCTGTTCTGATGTCGTCAGCCCCAACGAGATACTTCTCGATTACCTTTCTCGTATCAGGATTGCTCATCTCTTTGGCGCTAGGACATGTCACGAACAGCCCTCCAGCAATGTCCTGCAGAAGTCTGGCTATCTCGTATGGAAACCGGGTCACATTCTGTTTGCACACGTTTGCTAGCAGAATATCCACAAGGTAATTCCCTGCGTCCGTTTCGTGTCCTGCAGCAGAACAGGCTATGCCGCAAGAATAGAGAGTCTCATTGAGGTGAGTCATCTCCGTTATCTTATCTCGAATGTGCGAGGCCTTGAGCACACCATTGTATTCAGCAATTGACGCGGCTGCTCCTATCAAGACGTCTCCGACTCCTACCTTGCATCCTCCATAGCTCTGTCTGTGATACGCCGCAAACGATTCCACAATCCGGTTACAGAACTCGTTCTCTCCATTCATGAATACTCTCTCGTAGGGCACAAAGACATCCTCGAAAATCACCAGGCACTCTTGGCCACCGAACATTGGGTTACCGCAGTCGATATCTCCCTCTGCGCTCTCATCCAGTCTGCGTAGGTCGCATGATTGCCTTCCGTAGTAGTATGTTACGCCATCTGCATCCGCTGGCACCGAGCAACAGATTGTGAAGTCGCTGTCTTCATTCCTCATTGCCAAGGTCGGCATGATGAGGTGTTCATGGGAGTTGACAGCGCCGGTTTGATGCGCCTTGGCACCGCGTATGACCACGCCGTCATCACGACGCTCTGTGATGTGAACATAGACATCAGGATCCCTCTGTTCAGATGGGCGCTTGCTACGGTCTCCCTTCGGATCTGTCATGCACCCATCTATTACCCAGTCCTTCTCCTGTGCAGTCCTCACGTAGTCAGTGAATCTCTGGTTATAATCGGTTCCCAGACTCCTGTCAATCTCGTAGGTCGTCAGGAAGACTGCGTTCAGTGCATCCATCCCCACACATCGCTGGAAGCAGGTTCCACACCTCTGACCCAGAATTCTGAGCATCCTCACCTTGTTCTGAAGGTCTTCTAGGCTGGTGTGCAGGTGACAGAAGCGATTGATGGTGTCCCCCGTCAGTGAAGATTTGACAGTCATTATCTCACGATGTTCCGGTTCATGAGCCAGATCGTACGTAAGAGCAATGGAGTTGATTGAGGCACGAATGATCGGGTGAGTTGTCGGGTTGTCTATCTTCTCACCCATGAGGTAGATGGTAAGAGGCTTGCGTCTCTGTAGACTCTCGACATATTCTTTGCCAGTCATGAGTACCATGGGAGTTCAGCTCCAGGAGGGCAACCTTCCCTTGATACATCACTCGCTTAAGAGCTCTATCTCCTATGACTCAAATCACTCTGGGCACTCACATGGCGATTTTCTGCACTTCGAGCAGGAGTTGCTGTATTTGGCGAAGAAGGCTGAGGCTATGTCTATATCCATGAGGTTGGCAAGCGAGCACAGCCAGGCGAATACGTCTGCCACCTCCTCCTTCACTGATTCCAGAGATTGCTCTCCCAAGAGGGCATCCCTCAGCTCTTCCATCTCCTCGGCGGTTCTGTCGAGAGTGCCTGCGAGCCCACGAGCACGGTCTCTCTCAATGTAGACCCGTCGCATCATCTCTTGTGCGTCCTCGATTCTCATGAATAGCCCTCCGAGGGTGAGGTCTGCTGATAGCCAGACCCCTACTTGAACCTCAGATGTGCGTACGCCGGCGTTTCATTCTCGAAGGCATAGTGTACCTTCTGATAGTCCTTCCTGAACTCACCAACTTCGGCTGCTATCTTCTTGACATCTTCGCCCTTCATGACCACTCGGGTCATGAGTTCAGCAATAGCATCCATCTCAGACTCCTTCATCCCTAGCCGGGTCATCTCGCTTGTCCCGAGACGGATCCCTCCAGGGCTCTTGTAGTCTCTACCTCTCTTCTTGTCCCAGGGCAGGAGATTGCGGTTGATGACGATATTGGCGTCCTCTAGGGTTTCCTCGACGACGTTTCCGTCCTTCAATGGTGTCTCAGTAATGTCAATCAGGATAACATGGGACTCTGTGAACCCTTTCTGCTCTGCGATGACACTCCATCCTCTCTCGTGAAGCGACTGAGCCAGTGCCTTCGCGTTCTTCAGAATCTGCTCGCTATAGGGCACTCCGTACTCCTTCATCTCGGCAAGAGCTACGGCCAGTCCAGCCACGTTATGCAGGTGGTGGTTGCTGAGCAGTCCTGGGAACGATGCCCGCTTTATGGCATCTCCGAACTCCTTCTTGGACAG
>JAEOUG010000033.1 GCA_016839445.1 Candidatus Thorarchaeota archaeon | reverse complement strand
GGCTGGAACATGGCCACTTGAAGGAGGTCATCGTTCTTGATTCTCAGACGAAGATCCTTCTCAATTCTGGGTTGGAGTTCACTTCGGACCTTCTTCAGGGACTTCCTGATGTAGTCAATGTCCTCTGTCCACCGGTCCAGCTTGTTGAGCAGTCTTGTATTACCCGGGGGTGTGATTGACCTTGTCCTTTCTATCGCCTCATGGATCCTGTCTATCTTCCCATGCAGCTGCACAGGCCTCATGCTGAGTTTCGTCTTGTCCTTCCCCATGATGCCTCACCTTAGAAGAAGCTTATCTCTGAATCCTCCACATCATAGCGCGAAACGTGAAACGCAGGTATCGAGTACTCGTTCGAGAGCTTGGACAGCGAGAGAGCTATTAGTGGAGGCCCTAGCGTTAGGTCGAACACCATATCATGCGCCGGAAGCAATGTCAGGATGTTGTTCTCAATGAAGTCACATGTCTCCTGAAGACTTCCGTACTCGAGCCCTTCTTCTGTTCCAGTGAGATTGTCTGGGACTTCCCTCCATTCTGTAGTCCATCTACGAAAGGCCTCATCAGGGATGAATCTGTCCACGATTCTTGAGACTCCTCTGGTCCAGTGTCTGGCTTCCACGAATATCATCAGCTTCCTCGGGTTGAACTTCGGGTTTCCTGCAAGCCATTGCACGAATGGCCGCTGGTCTTCCGGCTTGCTGAGAGATGCTACATACATCAATGGCTTGGATATGCCCAGAGCTCTGCGAACTGGATGGACCGCCCTTGGTTCAAGCTCATATAGACGGTATTGTGACTGCTTCCAGCTCACGATGACTCCCAAGTCCTCCAGTTTCTTTGTATTGTGGTAGAGCTTTGGACTAGTGACTTCGTATTCAGCAACCTTCTTTCGGGATGCCCCGTCCTTCAGCATGATGGCCTTGTCGTGTTTCGCTATGGCCTCCCTCAGCTCTGCTCCTGTCTTGAGACCTCCCTCCAGCTGATCCAGGATTATTCTCCTTGCCTCCACGGTCTCTATCTCAATTCGTATGGCACTCTCAAGACTCATGTCAATCATTGCGGCAGGCCTCGCACTGCGCGTCAGAGCCGAATCTATGTACGTACCTTTTATACTTATTACGTTTAACCATTGTTGAAATGAATAATGAAGACAAGACATGAGTAAGCCTTTTCTTAGTTTGGTCTACCCGCAAGGCTCGGATGGAATCTGGCTTGACTGAAACGAGGGAGAAACCATCAAAGATCAGAGCGTGGCTGCAGGAAGTAAAGCTGGGTATACTTCCTGCCTCGACCGTCCCCATCTTCGTTGGTACTGCCGTGGCGTTTGGGCTTCACGGTGTCTACCACCTGGACCTCTTCTTGCTCACACTTGCCGCCGGTATCTTCCTTCACTGGGGGGCAGATGTGGCAAATGACTACTTCGACCACACTGAAGACCTACGCGGCAGCGACGACATCAATGTCGAATTCATCCGACCCTACAGTGGCGGTAGTAGGACAATCCAGCAGGGCCTACTAACCCCTCGGGAGGTCGCCATTGGCGCTGTAGTATGTTATGCCATAGCGGGACTCATTGGGCTCTACCTAGTGATCCGTCTGGGATGGGTAGTGCTCGCCTTTGGACTTGTGGGTGCCTTCTTCGGTCTGTTCTATTCGACACCTCCCATCAGGTTGGTCAAGCGGGGTATTGGCGAGATAGTCATCGGATTCGTGTTTGGGTTCTTGATGGTGGTCGGCTCCTTCTATGTCCAGGTGCAGACTCCCATACCTCTAAAGTGGCCCCTCGTCATTCCCTTCGACGTCTTCTTCGAAGCGGGCTTCATCTCTATACCTCCATCAATACTCATTGCTCTAGTCCTCTACATCAATGAATTCCCTGACTATGTTGCAGATCGGGATGCAGGAAAGCGGACGCTGGTTGTCCGGCTCGGTCGTAGGAGAGCATCATGGGGATACGCAATCATGATGGCCGCGGTCTACACAAGCATTGTCGTGACGACTGCTCTCGACTTGACTCGTCTTGAGTCTCTCCTTGGGCTGGCCACATTACCCCTTGCGGCTCTCGGCATCATTACCGCCGTTAGGTACCATGACAGAAGCGAGATGCTTGCCCCGGCAAACTGGGCCACTATCGTCGGACAGCTATTCACAGGCATCTTCCTGTCTCTAGGTTACGTGCTCCATGGGTTCGCGATTGGATGGGAGATCTCCCTCTTCATCGGTGCTATCCTGTTCGTATTGGTGACGCTGATGGCTCGCAGGCTTGGGCGACCAATGGGCCAGGAGAGCAGCTCTCGCGGAGATATTAACTAGTAATCACAAGTAGTTAGATAATATACTTATCTATAGTATAGCTGCCAGAACGCCGAAAAACGCAACGAAAACACCCCTCCATATACATAGGTCATATACCTTTCGAAGTAATTGATAGCTGAACGACGTATGCTTAAATACGACTGGCAGCGACAATACAGCAGCACAGAGTTCTAAGAATTCTGAACTGAAATGGTGCCCCCTTCTGATGGGGACATCCAACAACACAATGCGAGGACCGAAAACAAATGGCTGAAGACGAGTTTCTTGGCGCAAAGCCCGTTGTCATCGACAACGGCACTGGTTTGAGCAAGAACGGATACGCCGGCGAAGATCAGCCACGAAGTGTCTGGCCTACACTGATTGGATATCCACGATACGAGTCAATAATGACAGACGTGGACCACTATACAAGAGATTACTACATCGGTGAAGAGGCTATCAACCTCCGTGGTGTCCTACGTCTGGTCTATCCGATCTCTCACGGAATCGTAGAAGACTGGGATGCTATTGAGAAGATCTGGAGCTACACGTTCTACAACGATCTCAAGATAGACCCAAGCGAGAATCCGGTACTTCTGACTGAAGCACCATTCAACCCCAGAGAGAACAGAGAGCGCATGGCCTCCGTCATGTTTGACAACTTCGGAGTGCCCGCAGTGTACGTTGCCACTCAGGCCGTACTCTCACTGTACGCATCTGGTAGGACCACTGGTCTGGTCATCGACTCAGGCGATGGTGTCACCCACATAGTTCCTATCTATGAGGGCTTCTCGATCAACCACGCCATCAGGAGGATTGACCTGGCTGGAAGAGACATCACCGAATATCTCCGCAGGCTGCTCAGGACGAGAGGCTACTCCTTCGTGAGCGGTGCTGAGAAGGAGATTGTCCGTGATGTGAAGGAGAAGCTCTGTTACGTGGCCCTTGATCCCGAGAGGGAGAGGACCGTCGCTGACAAGGCTGGAGTCGACAAGCCCTATATGCTTCCTGACGGTGAGGTCATCACCGTTGGTGCAGAGAGGTTCCAGGCTCCCGAGCTGTTCTTCAACCCCAGCGCCATTGGTCTGGACACAATGCCACTCGACGAGCACATTGTCGAGTCAATCAAGGCCTGCGACGTCGACTTGCGACGTGACCTGTACGCCAACATCGTGCTATCAGGCGGCTCCACCATGTTCCCAGGACTCAAGGAGAGACTCCACAAGGAGATCACCGAGCTGGTTCCCGAGAACATCGAGGTCCGCATCATTGCACCACCTGAGAGACAGTACTCTGTCTGGATTGGCGGCAGCATCCTAGGCTCCCTCAAGACCTTCCAGAAGATGTGGGTCACCAAGAAGGAGTTCGAGGAAGTCGGGCCCGAAGTCATCCACAGGTGCATCTAGTACCGTTAGTTTCCGAAGGCGGGCTGCAATGCCCCCTTCGCTCTCTCTTTCTTTAGCCTGCTAGCTCTTCTTGCTGCTCTTCCATCGGGGATAGGGGCTTCTGTGTCTTCTAGCATAGTTCATATCCACTTGCGTATTTTGTGTTGTGAGGTAAGTGGCTTGGTCGCGCGAGATACAAGGTTCGCACTTGGAGGACTACTGGTTATGGCTGGCATAATCCCTCTCGGTATCGCAATACTCGGCAGTGCGGGCACCGGAGGTCTTGGGCTTTTGCTCAACTTCGGAGGGACTGGTCTACTGCTGTGCTTTGCTGGCTTCTTGCTGGTGGGCAATGCACTCTTCGAAGATTGACCGCAATAGCTGGTTCCACGGAGAGTGTCTGAAGGTCGGCCCCAATGCCTCCTTCTTCCCCTGTTTTCAGAGAATGGGTCTCCTCCTCACGCATATCTTGGAGCCGAGAGAGATAGACCTCGGGCTGTGGGCCTTGTCTTGCTCGATGTTCAGACTCAGTGGGACGCCACGCATCACTTTTTCAAACACCCATCCCCTTGAGGAGATGTTTCAGAAACTTGCCATATGCCTCGATTTCGGGTCTGGCCTGATCGATATGTCGTGGATTCGCCAGCCCAGATGCCTGCCAGAAGTAGACGAGCTGGGCAATTCGTGCCACCATGAATGTGTCAAGAAACTCCATGCCTATGTCGTGAGCCTGCGCAGTATCGGAGTATCCCTCAAGCAAGGAATCTCTCATTGTACTTGACAAGTCATGTGAGTCCATCATGTACTGACTCAGCAGAACTGCGAAATCGAAGATCCAGTATCCAAAGCCACAGTCGTCGAAATCGAAGGGACGCGCTTCTCCTTGATTGAAGACGACGTTGTCACCCAGTCCAAGGTCTGCATGGATTACACCATACACGTCCTTGCCCTTGCCCATCTGATCCGTGGCATCACGAACGAGAGTGAGAGCCCTGTTGAAGGAGTCTTGGTACTTCTTCGGAATCGCCTCATGTGCGTCTGAAGCAGATACCCCATATCCGAATCCATCGCCAAACAAGCCCTCCCAGTCCCAGGCTGGCCGTGCGAATCTCTTCGGGGCCTTCCAAGCTCTCGCCTGATTGTGCATTTCTCCCATCACTCGGCCCAGCGACCTGAAGTGCTTCGGGCGGACTCCCTTGCGGAGCAGCCTTCCCTCTGTCCATCCAACAATCGTGCAGTTGCGTTTCTGTGGTACGTCATAGCCTAGATCAGTGACTGTAATCCAGTCGTCATTCAGGTTCCTGATGGGTCTTGGGACGCGTAGACCATATTCGGTGAGCGCTTCTAGCCAGTCTAGCTCAGAATCAATGTATTCTGGTTTCATGTAGTTGGGCTGGTGTACTCTGAGAGCATACCTTCCCGCTGGGATCCTCTCTCCAGGTCCAACAGTGATTCTGTATAGACCGTTTCCAGTGTAGGTGATGAACTCAGGTCTAAGATGATCCAGTCCATAGGCCTCCAGTGTCTTGTCTGCAATCTCCCTTACTCTTCGGAGGAAGGTCCGGTAGGTTATCTCGCTCAACCTGCTCACCACTCTTGAAATCGTGCGCTCCACGATTGTCATTCCATATAAGCAGGGCCATCTACGCGATTTGGCCATGCGTTCGAAGCCGCACTCGCACTGAGATACTGCAGAACCCACACTGAGGTGACAGGTCTCTTTCAAAATGGAGAAATAGTGCTGAGAAACTCAGAATCCACTGCCGAAGCAGAATTCCTTTCCTCTCTTTTCCCACAGGAGGGTAGTTCAATGTCCGGCATCAAACCGGCTCAAGAAGTCGCATCGAGGTCTTGTCATGGCAAACGGATACATCCCTGTAATCGTACTGGCAGTCGTCTTCCTCCTGATTGTATTCAGGAAGGTCGGCAACTTCAGGGTCAAGATCTGGCAGGCTATGACCATCGGTGCAGTAGCCGTGCTCCTCACTCTTCAGATCTCTCCGATTGATGCTGTGTTCTCCATCAACTATGATGTCATGCTCTTCCTCTTCGGGATGTTTGTGGTCGGTGAGTCCATGCAGAAGAGCGGCTACCTCAGGATGCTCTCGCGCCGTCTCTTCCGTGGTGCCAAGAGCGTGAATCACATGGTGCTCATCTCCCTGTTCGCATTTGGTCTGTTGTCAGCTCTGTTAATGAACGACACTCTGGCGATTGTTGGAACACCCGTGGTGTTAGCGCTTGCGAAGCATCATAATCTCTCCCCAAGACTCCTGTTGATGACTCTTGCAGTTGCCGTGACGACCGGGAGCGTGATGAGTCCA
The DNA here is from genome assembly GCA_016839445.1 of Candidatus Thorarchaeota archaeon. Classification (GTDB taxonomy): domain Archaea; phylum Asgardarchaeota; class Thorarchaeia; order Thorarchaeales; family Thorarchaeaceae; genus SMTZ1-45. Next base: position 23,851 of record JAEOUG010000033.1, on the reverse strand, counting down.
ATAGGCAATCCGCAGAACCTACTCGTGGCTACATCTGGAGGCTTCACGAGCCCCTTCGTCTCGTTCTTCCTATACCTCTCTGTTCCTACCCTTATCAGTCTTGGAGTGGCTTTTGTCCTGCTACGCGCCTTCTATCGCTCAGAGTTCAGAAAGCCGCTAACGGATGTCGAAGAAGAGAACGGACCCACGGACGTTCGTCTTGTCGCCCTATCGAAGATCTCTCTCATCACAATCCTTCTGCTAATAGGAGTGAAGATTGCCCTAGCTGCTCTGGCTCCATTGATTGAGATGAGACTGTCCTATATTGCGCTGGCAGCGGCACTGCCGATTGTCCTTCTTAGCGGGAGGAGACGGGAGATTGTCAGGAACATCGACTGGCCCACGCTCGTCTTCTTTGCCTCTATGTTCATCCTAATGGCGAGCGTGTGGAATAGCGGCGTGTTTCAGGATCTATTCGTCAGCCTCAACATAGATGTGACCGCAGTTCAGTCGATATTGCTCATTGGACTGACCCTGAGTCAGCTAATCTCCAATGTGCCCCTCGTAGCTCTCTATCTCCCGATGCTGGCCTCAGTAGAGACCTCTGGAATACAGATGCTGACTCTTGCTGTGGGAAGCACGCTGGCCGGGAATATGTTGATTCTTGGCGCAGCCAGTAATGTCATAATAATCCAGAATGCAGAGAGGCAGGGTGAGAGTCTCTCATTTGTGGACTTCGCGAGAGTTGGGATTCCCCTGACGATTATCCAGTCTCTTGTCTACGTGGTCTTCCTTCTGTTGGTTTCCTAGCCTTCTCACTGCATCAGTAAACAGCAGTGAATCCATAGTAGCTAGGGTATCTGGTCCTGCATGGAGTGTTTCTTCTCTTCACTAGCGGCAAGGAAGCTTGTTCTGCGAGCCAATTCGGATGAACGCCTATGCTCTTGCTGATCTTCTCACAAGGGAAGTCTGCACATCTTGTACAGAAGTCTAGTTGCTTCTCTTGTCTGCAACAATGATAGATTTCGCACTCCATTCGGCTGGTTGTCCCACATCCTTGGCATACTCCGGTCATCAAGAATCTGCAGGATCCGCAGTAGAGCAGACAAGGTGTAGCAAGACTGTCTACTTCCATGACGTCGCCTCTGATCCTAATGACTCCGGTGCCTTCTTATCACATACACTCGGAATGTATGAGCTGGCATGATTCGTGGCCCGTGCTTGAACCGCCTTGTTTCTACTTCCCTCGTTTGTGCCAGAAGACAACGATCAGGACTACAACCACGCCAGCAACTGCCAAGGAGCCGAAGATGAGCAATGGGTCCATACCGTTGCCTGTTCCGGTGGTAGTTGTCGTTGTGATGACCTCTCCTACTGCTGTGAACTCGAAGTACGCACTACTCCATACATCCTCTGAGTCGTTTGCGTATACATCCAGCGTGTGGAGACCGTTTGTATCCGGAATTCCCGTCAAGTCTGTCTGGTTCCCGCCAGAGTCCCAAGAGAAGTACTTCTGAGAGGGCCTCGCGCTGAAGTATATCTCAGGCATAGTCCCGATCTGATGCGTGCTTGTGTTGGCTATCGCTCGCAAGAAGATCTCGATTGGGCCCTCGTAAGGCAATCTGTAGCTGTCTCGTGTCGTTCCTGAGAGGGAAATGGCTGCAAGGCTCACTTCGCTTTGACTGACGTTTGAACTCATGTAGTGGTAGAACCCGACGGCCCATGGGGTGCTGTAGAGGGGACCTCCTCCACCTCCCGAGATTATGTGAACAACTCCATTCACAGTCATCCTATTGTAGAGGTGGTCGTGACCACATATGAAGAGGCTTACATTATGATCCTCGAAGATCTGTTGAAGCGCATCCCGCTCTGCGGGCACACTATCAAGGGAATCACCGATGTGAGTTAGCGGGTACATCGGGCGATGAGCTACCACGAACTTCATCTCGCGGTTCGAGCTCTCTAGGTCGTTCACCATCCAGTCGTACTGGTCGCCCACTATGCGCCCCTCGTATCCCAACTCCTCAGTATCTAGAACCGTGATGTGTACTCCTGCATAGTCGAAGGAGTAGTACGTCGATGGTTCTCCGTACTGCTCAAAGGCATCGAAGAAGTACTCAAGAAGGCGTGCGCCTGTCTTGGAGCCCGTGTCATGATTGCCGATGGCAGCGTAAATGGGTGCATAGTGCCCCATGCCATCGGTTACGTTGTTGAATGCCTCCCAAGAGAGGAGGTTTGCCTCGTGGTTATCACTGACATCCAGAACACAGTCTCCTGAGTGTATGATAATGTGAGGCTCTTCGGCAGCAATCATCTGTACAAACTGCTTGTATTCCTCTGGCTGCTCCGTGATTACCGAGTGAGGACGGTTGTCCCCAATGATGATCATCTTGAATTCTCCGCCATCCGGCGGAGCTGTTCTGAAGTGATAGGTCTCACTCTCTGTCCCGTTTGTGGTTACTCTGTAGTAGTACTTTGAATCGATATTGAGTCCGTCTAGCTGGATTCGATGCTGAGTATCAAGGGTTGTGTTGCTCTCAGACTCAAGTAGTGAAGTATTGAGACCGTAGCTGACTGTTGCATTGGTGAGACTCTCAGTCTTCCAGAAGATTAGTGCCGAGCTGTTGGTAACCATGTGAACGGTTGGCCCCTGATGAATATCGGATCTTCAGCGGGGAAGGACACTGAGCTTAGCGCGCTGGATTCTGGAGCCGTGTAGCTGACCTGGCCCAGCGGGATTGGCATAACAAGGACAAAGAACAGGAGAAGTGCAGCTAGATTGACACGCACTGAGAACACCCCCTTGGTGTTAGCCCAAATCTCCTATTAAGGAGTCGGGCAGCTCAGATGACCATGAAGTGTCTACTGGAGACTGGGAGAGTTCCTCTGGTCTAGCTCTGACTCCAACTCCTCCACAGAAACACGCGGATCGATGCTCTTGGTCGCTAGCAAGAAGAGAATGACGAAGTTGATACCTAGGGCCATGAGCAGAAGCGGGGCTCCCTGGAACGTCTCGTAGATGAGTCCTGCAGGAACATTCCCGACTGTGACAAACGCTAGTACAAAGACCGCTGAAAGACTCAGCATCTTACCAAGATCCTGACGTGGCAACGACTTCTGGATGTACGTGTCAATTACGGTAAACCAAAGCACGTCATTGATGGACTTCATTGCTGTTGCAATGAACGCCAGGGAGAAGACCACACTTAGTCCTGGAAAAATCGATTCCGCTGCATCGAGCCACGACTGAGGGGCAACATACTCTATAGTCTGGGCAACGACCAGCAATCCAATTGCCACCGGCATAACTGAGTAAACTACGATTGTAAGGCGTCTTCCTCCATGCTTGTCAAATACGCGACCGACAATGAGCGTCAGAGGAATCGAAATCAGCAGTGTCAAGATTAGCATCAGATTGATATCTGCTATGCCGAAGCTGAGGGTCTCGTTCACGAAGTAGAGCGAGGAGAATCCATAGAAAGTGTCACTGAGGGCATCCAGACACATGATTGCGATGAAAACCGGGAAGACCTTCAGGAGCAGCTTGACGCCTCGGAAGTTCTCCGAGAGGAAGTCCCTCAAGATGCCCCCGTCTCCCTTTGCGCGAACGTGGCTTGTAGTCGAGTCCAACCATACAATCCTGACAAGTGCGCAGACCACATAGGCGATTGCCGAGAAGAAGAACATCGCTCGCATGGCTTCCTCAAATATCAGCCCCGCGCCAAGCAGAATCCCAACAACGTAGAGCGGTATCAAACCAAAGACAGTGCCCAAGGTGAAGAGACTCACAGCGACTCCACCATGGCGTCTGTCAATCTGCTCCAAGATGTAGGCTGTACCACCTTTTCCAGGGAACGCGGACACTCCGAAGACGACAAACGCGAGAGCCACAAGCCAGACGTCTCTTGCGATGGACAGAATGAAGTAGGCCACAGCGTTAATCGCCATAGTGAGTGCAGCCAACTTCCGACGGTCATAGTTGTCCGCCAGGTATCCCGAGGTGAATTCCCCTAGGAGCTGCACGCCTGCGAGGACTGCAACGAGAAGTCCAACGAAGACATACGTGACATTGATGTCACGCAGATAGATTGGGAAGTACCTGTTGACAACTTGGACACTGGAGTAGATCCATGAAGTCAGGAGGAATATTGAGAAGTTCTTGTTCGAGACCGTCTTCCTGACCGCGTCTGCCCACGATGAAGGCGCTTCAGGCTCCTCCGCCGTTGGAGTCTCTTCATCGGTCAATGGTTCCTCTGAGACAAGTGGCAAGCGGTCAGGATCTCCCAGGTAGGTCACCCCATCGAGCTTCGCACAGAGCTGCATATGAGGCGGCTGTTTCAAGCAACATCTTCGAAATCAAGAGAGCGGCAGCACTATCCTGAATGTAGCTCCTACTTCGTGCCCGTCCATCAGTTCGATGGTGCCCCCGTATGCCTCCACAACCTTCTTGCTGAGATACAGACCATACCCACCACCAGTAGTAGAGGCGCCTCTCTCGAAGAGCATCGATCGCACCTCCGCAGGGATTCCGGGCCCATTGTCACTGTATGTGACTGCAACTCTGTTTCCTTCCGGTGTCAGCCGTATGGAGACCTCTACCTCTTCCTTCCCGAACTCAACGGAATTCCTTAGGAGATTGTCAAAGACCAGGGGCAGCAGCTTGGAATTGAGAAGCATGGTGCTATCTGCTTCTGACTGCACACTCACGACGAGCTTTGGGTGCGCCTTCTTTGCATGATTCGTGGCCTGCTCTATGATTCTCCGGAGGTCCCGTTCCTCAGACTCGGGTCTGCCAAACACATCAAGGAGTCGAACCATTCTCTCTGCCACGCCCTCGGCCGTTTCCAGGTACTCGTACGGCGCGGTCCTTGGCTCTGAGAACATGAGTGCCGCCTCAACGTGATTATTCAGTATCTGCAGGTCGTTTCGCAAATCATGCTGAAGAAGGGAATTGTACAGCTCAAGATCCTGAAGGGTCAGCTGTAGCCTCTTCTCTGCCTCCAATCTTCGAGAGATGTCCTGTTTGACAGCAACATAGTGTGTGACTGTACCGTCATCACGAGTAATCGGAGAGATCCATGCATCTTCGTAGTAGATATCCCTATTCTTCTTCTTGTTTATGAGCACGCCCCTCCACTCTCTTCCAGCAGTTATCTCATTCCATAGACTGACGAAGGTTTCTTCAGGTGTCAGTCCGGATTTCAGAATTCTTGGGTTCTGCCCGATGGCCTCCTCTTCAGTATACCCTGTCAGTTCTGTGAACTTAGGATTCACGTATTCTATAGTTCCATCAGCATTTGTGATCACTACAGAAGTTGGGCTCTGCTCAACAGCTCTGGACAGTTTCCTGAGCTCCTCCTGTGTCTTCTCGCTTCTCGTGACATCTATGACTACTGCCATGGTGCCTATGACTTCACCTTCTGGTGTTCTTCTAGGAACTCCGGACACCCGAACTATGATCTCACTGCCATCACTCCTCAGCATCCTTAGGTTGTAAGCAGTCCTAAGTCCCTTTGATCTGTCAGATGTGGCGTTCTGAAGGCGATCCTTCTCCTCTGTCGGGACCAAGTTTCTGACGTTCTTCCCAGTGAGTTCCTTCCGTCTGTATCCAAGCATCTCTGCAAACGCGTCGTTTACGTACAGAAGATTCTCATCCATGTCTGTGATGCCTATGCCCTCGGGCAACTCCTCCAGGAGTATTCTGTATTCCTTCTCTTCTAGTACTAGTCTATCATCTGTACCGTCCGACTTGTCGGCCAACTGGCATTCTCTCCACTGATTCTGGATTCGAGAGTGTTAGTGAGGGTCCAATCTACTTCAGTGTCTATTGGTCCGGCTGTGGGATTCAGTCTGTAAATAGCCTTTCCGGCGGTCCCTTCTCACGCGGCACCTTGAACATTCTTATAGGGATGCTCTCAGCAAGACAAGTGAGGTCCGGTGGTATGACCCCATCTGAATCAGCAAAGCTATCCATCTTCTGGGACGTGGAGAATGTTTCCGACGAGAGCGCGACCCACAGAGCCATGACAGAGAGGATAAGACAATCAGGAAGCGTCGCAAAGGCCTATGCTTTTGCTGATTGGGATACCCGAAGGAGGATGGCCGAGGAGCTCTACAAACTCGGTTACGATCTGATTCACGTCCCTGATAACCGCGACAACGCGGCCGACATCAAAATGGCTTCGTACATCTTGGATCATTTGATACACTATCCCGAAACTCAGCGTTACGTTCTGATAACAGGTGATGGAGACTTCAGATTGATTGCTGGAGCATTGAAGGAGCGGGGTGTAGACCTATGGCTCATCAGCAATCCGGTCATCACTGCGTCTGACCTCCCGGATCTTGCCAGCATGTACAACGACATCTTCTCATTCAGACCGTCTTTGGATTGCGTGAGACCTGAGGACTGCGACGTTTCAGTTCAGAGCTTGGTTCGTCAACGGCACGTTGCGTCAGTGCAGTTGCAGCAGGTCGTGAGTGAGATAGTGAAGGCCGGGAGCAAGCCGGGCGTTGGTCACGCGAAGATTGTGATGAAGTCGCTCAATCCTGATTTCGATGAGCACGAACTGGGATACTCCTCGTGGAATGAATTCTTGGAGTGGTCACAGGCGCAGGGCTACGTCGAGATGGAAGGTGATCTTCCTGGGACGGTTCTGACCCTGCCCCGGAAGATGCCGTCTCGGGCTGTTGAGCTCACAAAGGAACTGGATACCGCATTCCAGCTCCTATCTTTCACTGCAGAGTCAAATCTTGAGTCTGGAACCGCCGCCACGGTAATGGAGGTTGGGCTTGAACTCAAGGAGAAGGGAATCGACTTCCAAGAGGTCGGATATCGACGATTCTCCGACTTCCTTATTTCCGCGGAGAAGAGGGGTCTCATTCGCATTCTTCCCACAGAAGATGACGATTCCACTGCAATCATTCTTCCAGTATATTCAGTCGAAAGGATGCAATCTTGGTTCGAGGAGAATGTGGAGCGGCTATATGGCGCTTCAGTCAATGTTCCCAAGCCGTCTTTCCTGAAAAAGATCTCACAGATGCTTCTTGAAACCCGGACAAGCCTTCGTCAGTTGGAGGGTTTTCTCAAGGATGGCGAAGTAAAGGAGTCATATGACCGGCTGCTGGCGACGAGTGGTGTTTCCTTCTTACCCCCCTTCCAGATGTCCTTCGCACATGTCTTACTGGGGAAGGGCAATAGCTGTGACGAAACCGCAGAGAAAGTGAATACTGAACTGCGTCCTCTTGGTATTGTGCTAGAGTGCTCGAAGCAGGAGGACTAATCTAGAGGTTCTGCAGTGTTTCCGAGATAGTGCGGCACATGAATCCTTACGAGCGTCTTGCGTCAGTATTGGACAAGGTCCCCAACGGATTTCCTGCTACTCCCGGCGGCGAGCATCTTCGTCTGCTTGAGTGGATCTTCACCCCGGAGGAAGCTGACTTAGCCAGCCGACTGAAGCTGCGAGGGGAAACTGCAGACGAGATTGCTGTTCGTCTGGACGTTGAGAGGAGTGAGGTAATCAGTCGTCTAGAGGGTATGGCAGGCAAGGGACAGATTTCAGCCTATGACTCTCGTTCTGGAGCGAGGAAGTACGCGCTCATGCCATTTGTAGTCGGTATCTACGAAGAGCAGCTCGGTCGGATGAATACAGAGTTCGCCACGTTGTTCGAGGCATACTACAACGCAGGACTAGACCATGTCTTGAACGCACAACCGAGTCTTTTCAAGGTGATTCCTGTCAATGCCTCACTGGACACAACACTCGCGGTTCATACAATCCAGAAGGCTGAGGACCTGGTCATGAAAGCGAAGTCACTAGGTGTCCGTGACTGTATATGTAAGGTGCAGCAGGCACTGCTAGGCAACGAATGCTCGTATCCCAAGACTGTCTGCATCCTGCTGAATCCCCGGAGAGAAGGGGCATACAGAGGTGATGAGCTCACAAGAGAGATCTCTCGAGACGAGGCCTTGCAGTTGCTCAGAGATGCCGAGAAGGCTGGGTTGATTCATTGCACTCTCGGAGTAGAGAGTGAATCTAGTATTCGTTACATCTGTAATTGCTGCACTTGCTGCTGTGGTGTGCTCAGGGGAGTTGCCACCTCGAAGCGCCCCAGAGAGGTTGTACGTTCAGAATATCTGGCTGGAGTAGACCCAGACCTCTGTGTGGGGTGTGCCTCCTGCACGGATAGATGTCAAATGGATGCACTCGAAGTAGTTGACTCTCTTTGTGTTGTAGACAGCTCGCGGTGCATCGGTTGCGGCGTGTGTGCAGAGTCGTGCCCAGAGGGGGCTATCCGGCTGAAAATGGCGTCAAGCTCAGGCGGGCGCCCAGAAGACCTCATGGACTGGATGGTGCAAAGGGCGATGAACCGAGGCGTCGATCCCTCTGAGCTCCTGTAGAGCGCCTGTGTATGATGTGAATCATGGGCATTCTTAAGAAGACGACCTGTTTTCATGGTTTGAAGAGAACCGATGTCTGGAGATGAACGTCCAAAGGAGAAGGCCGCTAAGAGGAGGCAGCGCTATGTTCCTCATCTTGCCGAATTCACCTTCAAGCCAACCTATGACTGGTCCGAAGGACAGGCGGCTAGCCTATATGCAGCAGCAAAGCCACTCGACGATGCTAGCCTTCTGGATCAGGTGCTCTTCGAGGATTGCATCACTGGCATGCAAAGGATACCCGAGAACTCGATTGACCTCGTTGTTGCTGACCCTCCGTTCGGGATTGGATTCGATGGCAAGAGCAGTGTCTACAATCGCGATGTGACTCTTGTCGTGGATGGATATGAGGAGGCAGATGGCTCGTACAAGGACTTCACTCTGAGCTGGCTGGCAGAGCTACCTAGGATAATGAAGCCTCAAGCATCTGCCTACGTCTTCAGTGGGTGGACCAATCTAGATGCGATTCTGGATGGAGCAAGGAAGGCAGGACTCACCACACTCAACCATCTCATCTGGCATTATCCCTTTGGCGTGTACACCAAGAGGAGATTCGTGACGAGTCACTATCACATACTGCTGCTCGTCAACAACCCAAAGAAGTACTTCTTCAACAAGATAGAGAACTACCCTGAAGATGTCTGGATTGTGAAACGACAGTACAAGATGGGAAAGGAGAAGAACAGCACACGCCTTCCACTGGAGGTTGTCACTCGTTGCATAGACTACTCATCCCGTCCCGGTGCCATAGTGCTGGATCCCTTTATGGGGAATGGAACAACCGCCGTAGCGGCGAAGACAAGCTTCCGCCACTTCATTGGTTTCGAGGTCAACAAGCGATTAAGGACGCTAATCAGGCGTGAAATCGACCGTGTGGCCCCAGGCCAGAACTACACTCCCTATTCAAGCCGGCTTCCCAGTGTCGAGGAGCTGGCAGAGCTGTACCCCCGAGCCTACAAGGAGTATCTAAGGAGAGCGGGAGAGAAATAAGGCGACAGCAATACTAGAACGTGAGAACACAAAATGGATGCCGAAGACCTGCTCGCAAAGTACATCACACCCTCCGACCGTCTCGCAGATGCAGTCAGCTCCAGTGATGTCTTCGCAAGGCAGTTTGGCACGGAACTCACTGCCTGGGAGAAGGCACTTCTCCAGGACTTCAGAACTCGCATATCCCCTCGCACTCTGCAGTTCAGGGGTTTCGTTCGTCACACACGTGACCCATCCACGGTACTGCTAACACCCAGCCCATGGTTGCTTGATGGCGAACTCCTCTTCTTTCCCGCAGGGACAGGAATACCCAATGATGGTGCTAGGGTCGAAGTGGTCGGGAAGCGTGTGGCATCTCCATATCACCTCCAGAGGTCATCTGAGTTTAGGGAGGCAATCGCAGTTGAGGAGTGTAATGAAATCGGGTTTGATCTGGCTTCATTGGTTTCTCCGCCCATGCCTCTGAAGGACCTGTCCGGCCTCCTCTTCGAGCATGTCGGTATGGCGGAAGCCAGCAAGAGGGTCTTTGCGCGGCTCTTCGTTTCTAGTCCTCCCTATCAGGAGGCGGTTGGTGGACTCACAGCAGGGATACAGGCCATTGCCTCTGAAAGGCAGGTCAGAAGGTTCCTGTCGTTCATCAAGAACGTCCTGCCCCCGTCGATGCGAGTCAAGAGGCCATCGAGCACATCTGTCCTTGGACTCCGCGTCAATCCGCCCAAGATGTGGCGTCTTGACGCCGGTGCGGTGGGTGGGAAATCACTAAGGGAGCTCTGTGTTAATCGTAGAGACCCTTCTGGGTACAGAGAGGTATCGGTGGGTGCTTTGACCCAGTCAGATACCTCGCTTCTCCCCGATGTTCCCCTTGCCCTGGCTTCAGAGGACTTCTGGGTTGAGTCCTCCCGTCCCGACTATCTGCGGCTCCCTGTGCTCAAGTCCGCAATCACATATCAACTGATGACCCCCGAGGTCTCCATGAAGAGCATCGAGGCTGGTACCAGCCACGTTCTTGAGCGGCTTGAGAAAATCCAAGAGAGCTTTGGCCTGAGATCTGAAACGCTCGCGCGTGGTGGCCTCTTGGATGCGGATGCGCTCGGACGGCCACTCAGTATGCTGAAGATGGCTCGTTCAACAGCAAGAACCTACTGGAAGGACAAAGTCACAAGCAAGGAACTCAAGGGTGCCTGGGACAGAGTGCTTGAACCCGCCATAAGGGAATTTCTCGAGCTCTCTGACTTGAAAAAGAAGTCTGAGGACGCCTGGGGCAAAGGTAGCAGGTTCGACCGGTTCAACACCAAGGTTATGCGAGCAGTTCGTACGCTTGATACAGGAAGACGAGGGTTTCTTGGGCCAACGCTTGCTGAGATAGCTCAGGAAGCTGGCGTTGAGCCACATGTGGCTGCAGAGACCCTCACTCGCATGAAAGAGAGCGGAGTCCTCTATGAGCCCAGACCCGGCCACTTCCGACTAGTGTGATCTATTCGAATGCGCTCAGAAATGCTTCTGGCTCCTCTCCTTCCTCTATGAGTTCGATTTCCTGCACACCAACCCTTTCGGCATCATATCTGCGAGCAAGTATTGTCGCGTCGAATTTCTCTCTTGCAGAGGCTTCCTTTCCTCGCCACACCCACAGGCCTTCCCATGTGTCAAGCAGAAACACATCATCCCCCTTGAGAGAATCCCTTCTCAGGGGAACCTCTGCGAAGAAGGTCTCATCCTCATCGCGGTGGATTCGCCAGAGCTTGTATTCTCGCTTCTCAAGATGAACACTCTTGAGAATGCCCTCAGTGTCTTGGTCGGTGAGCCTGAAGTCCTCGAAAAGGGCTTTGAACTCGGGTGGCTCTTGTCCTCCCTCAATCCTGTCAATATCTGCCTGTCCCTTGCGGGCTGTATCTCTCATTACGGCCGACGCTGCTGTCAGAAACTTCTCATCCACACTGGAATCGGGACCGATCCACAGGTAGATCTTGAGGCCAGCATCCACAAGGTAGCAGTCCCCAAGGCCGAAATCTCCAGGATCAGGGACCATGACAAGACGTCCCTTCTGAATGTGATATACAATGACATCCGACATGGCTGGCCCTTTCCGCCGTGTGCCCTTAAGTGATGCTAGCTTGTCCCCTGAGGATGAGAGTGACGTTGTAGGCGTACAAGTATGGCGATATGTTGCTCCAGCCCCACAACTCCAACCGATGAGGTACGCCGGTCTTCTTATCCACTACTCCGTGCCAACCTGACGCCTGATTTTCGGAGAAGCGCTCGAACCCGATTCTGAAGACCGCTCCCGAATCCGTTCCAATGTACGTTTCATATTCGGTTGTGTTCTGAGCTGGTTCGGGTTCATCGGGATAGAATGCATCTAGAAGTGCCCAGTTACCTACAGGTAGCAGACACCTTGACACTAGGTTATTGATCTGATTGTAGTGCTGAACGGGAATGGCGCTTCCATTCTCAAACCGAGAGTCTGTCTTGGCAAACTTGACAATCTCATCTGCGAAGTCAGTGAGTCTCATGAAGATTGAGATGTTCGGGAGGCTGGCGATTTCCGAATGGATTATCGTGTCGTTCATTGATGCGAATGGAGGAGCTATGATGGACCCTCCTGCGATAGAGTATCCAATCACCTCAACACTGAAGAGAAACTCATCGCCCTCCTGGACTTGCCACCGAAAGAGAAGCGCATCTCTCAGCACCTCTGTTGTCGTACCCACTGCAAACGCCGCCACAATGGTGAAGACTACGGCAAGAGTGATTCGTCGTTTTCGGTTCATGACCAAGGTTTCCTGCTCTTCTGCCTTCTCATGTAGTGAGCAGCCTTTTGGCGATTGCTGTTCGAGAAGAACGCAGGCTTCATATCTTTCGACTCAGGATAGTTGGAAGCCGGTAGAATGCTATGCCCGAGTTACCTGAGCTACTAGTTATCGCCGAGAAGCTGACGGCGCAGCTTGAGGGCCATCGCATTGAGGACGCGGCTGTACATAATCACTTAGTGATACACGGCAATCCTGTTGATGTGTTCGAGTCAGGTGCCCGGAGTGAGGTCATCCAGGCTTTCCGTGCAGATGGTAAGTTTCTGATAGTGGAACTCACCACCAAGGACATCGTTGTCAATCCTATGCTCACGGGAAGATTCAGAGTGTACCGGCGGTCCAGGGGGGCTCGTGCTTGGGACATGTTGGAACTGCGTACAAGCGCCGGGACATTATGGTATCAAGATCGGAAGAAGATGGGCCGAGTGTATCTTGTGGCCAAGGGCGACTACTCTCAGGTTGCTGGATTTGAGGGCCGAGGCCCCTCTGCGCTCGACCCGAGCCTCTCTCTTGAAGTGTTCATGGAACGAATACGCCGTCACCATGGTCAGATCAAGAACGTGCTCAGGAACCAGAGGTTCGTGAAGGGTATAGGCAATGCCTATGCCGACGAGATTCTGCTGTACGCAGGCATCCTCCCGCTTCGAAAGCGATCATCTCTAAGTGAGGAGGAACTGGAGCGGCTGTACTCCTCTATGAGAAAGGTGCTGTCGCGGATTACCTCCATTCTCGCGGAGCGTGATCTCTCTGAAATCTCTAAGGAGAACCGCGATTTCATGATGGTCCACAACCGCGGCGGCGGCATCTGCCCACTTTGTGGCGGGCGAGTGTCAGAGATAAAGGCGAATAGATTCAAGACGAGTTTCTGCCAGACCTGCCAGAGCTAGCCTGTCATTCGCAAAGCTAATCAATGGGCTTTGTCAGTTCACCGTTTGGGTGGTCTCTTGGACAAGTGGGAAGAGAGCTTTCTTCGTGAGCTAGTTGAGTTGGACACTAATAGTGATGAGAAGAAGAACTACGTTGAATGCGCGGAGGTTGCCAAGAGGAACTGCGAGGAGGCAGGTCTTGGCGTAGAGGTCTTTGACTCGAAACATGATAACATCCCTCAACCGAATGTTGTTGCGACATTGGATACGGGTTCTAAGACCACGGTCCTCTTGTGTACGCACTATGACGTTGTTCCCGCTGGCGACGAAGAGGCGTGGAAGTATCCTCCATTCAAGCTCACTCTGAAGAAAGACAGAGCCTTTGGCAGGGGTGTATCCGACAACAAGGGCAACGTTGTTGCCTGTGTGAGCGCCATGAAGCAGTTGATTGAGAGCGGGGGCTCAAAGGTCAACTACAAGCTACTGGTTTCTCCAAACGAGGAGATTGGCGGCGCGTGGGGGATTGACTACTTAATCAACGGTGGCCCGAAGATTCGGGGTGACTTTGCGGTGGTTGTTGACTCAGGTCCATCATATGTCAGCATTGGAGCAAGTGGGGTACTTGCCGGAAAGATGACTGTACACGGGACACAGGGACATGCCGGCTACCCGTTTGCCTACAACAACGCAATCCACCTGTCCATTCCCCTTCTGGGTGAGATGCTGGGTTACATTGACATCCGCAGGAAGGTCGAGTCTAGCCTGCCAGCTCCTCCTGGATCTCCCCACCGGAATCTCTGGGGAAGGTTCTCCATGACAGTATTCAAGGCAGGTACCAAGACCAATGTCATTCCCGGTAAGGCCGAGATCTCCTTTGACTGCAGGTTGATTCCTGAGGAGGACCCGAAAGAGGTCGAGAAGAGCCTGCGGGAGTACTTCGAAGGCGCGAAAACAGAAACCTTCGTGGATGCGAGTCTAGATATTCTCATGAATGTCCATGGATGGCACACCAATCCGGACCACGCGCATGTGAAGACATTTCATTCGGCCGTCCAGGCCGCCGTCAGTCCTGATATCCCCATAGCTGCAGATCTTGGCGGAAATGACGGGCATTTCTTCACGGAAGTCGGCATACCGACAGTATGCTACGGAACGTTGGCGGACGACAACAACTATCACGGGCTTGACGAGTTCATGTGGCTACACGATTTCGAGAAGGTCAAGAAGGTCCTCATTCAGTTTGCCGAGATGTGTTAGGCAATGGTCGAACTCAGGGATCTGAAGATTGGTGCGCCAGGCCCATTCCTGCCGCCTTGGGAGAACGCTCTAAAGAATGCTAGGCTGATCGACTCTTTAGGCTACGACAGCATGGCCTTCCCGGACCACTTCGCTGGGTTCATTCCTCAAGGTATTTGGACTCCGGACATCACACCTCTGGCATTCATTCAGCAGTCGCCGCACACCTACTACGAGTTGGCCACCTTAATGGGCGCGTGTGCAGTTGCCACTGAGAGGGTGAACATTCTCTCTGCAGTGACAGAACCAATCCGTCGTCACCCCATTCTCTTGGCACAGACGTTTCTCACACTCGATCACATCAGCGGAGGTCGAGCTATTCTTGGTATCGGAGCTGGCGAGATCGAAAACGTCGAGCCCTATGGCTTATCCTACTCCGGTCAGGTTGGCAGGCTCCGAGAGGCACTTGAGATCATACGCTTGGCATGGAGCACAAATGACCCGTTCTCGTATGACGGCAGGTTCTGGAAGCTGAGAGATGCAGTGATGAGCCTCCCTCTGGCAAGAGACTCGCGCGCACCCCCTGTGTGGATTGCTGCGCACGGGCCCAAGATGCTGGAAATCACAGCGGAGTTCGGAGATGGCTGGATTCCGACACTACTTCAGCCTTCGCAATATGGTGAGAGTCTGAGGAGAATTCAGCACCATCGCAAGTCAAGGGACAGAAGCGGCAGGTTCACGGCCGCGCTGTGGAATTGGTGTATTCTTGCCGAGGATGATGCCGAGTGTGAGCGTCTCATGAACACCTCTCTTGCGAAGGCCTTCGCTCTACTCCTTCCCGACTCTGAGTGGAAACGTCTTGGATTCGAGCATCCTTTCGGTGATGGCTTCCACTCACTGACTGACTACGTTCCAATGCGCTATGATAGGGACAGAGTCCTTGATGCAATTGAGAGGGTACCCGAGGAAGTCCTGCGCGCTTTCTACATGGCCGGGGATGCAGATTTCATTCTCAAGCAACTGGAGGAGTACGCATCTAGAGGTCTTGAGCACATCATTCTCTGGAATGCGACAGGAATGTTCGATCTAGAGAAGACGAGAGGGTCGTATGGCATCATGAAGGAGATTCTCACCTATGTCAAGGGATAGACCAGTGCTTGTGACTCAGAACAGGCATAAGCTCGAGGAACTAAGACCTCTCTTCGATAGATATGGCGTTCTCTACGACACAACAGATGTAGAGAAGATTGAGATCCGCTCCGAGCGGGTGGAGGATATTGCGTTGGCAGCGGCCCGGCACGCCTACAGCATCCTGAAACGTCCCGTGATAGTAGATGATACAGGGCTCTACATACTTGCATTGGATGGGTTCCCGGGCTCCTATGCCGCCTATGTCCTCAAGTCAATAGGCAACAACGGCATTCTGCGCCTCCTCGAGGGCCGCAGTGATCGTTCCGCCGTCTTTGTCACTGCAGTGGGGTATTGTGATGGCGTTCATCTCAGGTCGTTTGAGGGAGAGGTCAAGGGAAGCATTGGAACCGCCCCCGCCGGGGAAGGAGGGTTTGGATACGATCCAGTCTTCATTCCAGAGGGTGCCAAGAAGACGTACGCACAGATGAGCCTAGAGGAGAAGGTCGGCATGTCACATCGTACGCGAGCATTTGCCGCGTTCTTGGACTGGTATGTGGACATGGTTGACAAGTCTTAAGACTGAGTCAATACCTCTCTCTCCTGCAATGTCAGTGAGTGAGGCGACCATTAAGGCATTGAAACAGCTGGGTCTTACCGAGTATGAAACCCAAGCATACATCGCTCTGGTCAGTGGTGGTGAGATGGGTGCATCAGATGTTTCCACCAAGTCCGGCGTACCATACTCGCGCATCTACGACATTCTGGGGAAGCTGGAAGAGAAGCAGTTCATTCAGACTAAGAGAGGTCGTCCCACTACGTATGTTGCCAAGGCCCCCACAGAAGTTGTGCGTCTAATCAAGCTTGACTGGGAGGAGCGAATCGACCAATCCACCAAGCAAGTTGTCGACGGGCTTCAGCCTCTCTTTGAAAAGGAGATACAGGTGTCGACGCGTGATGTCTTTGTCATGCACGGGCGCGCAGCCATCCTTGCTAAGGCCATTGAGCTGCTTGACTCGGCTCGGGAGGAGGTTCTCATCTCTCTACCCGAGTTCGATCTTGCGACAGAAGACATCGATGCTGTTGTGGAGAGAGTGCTAGGTGTCAGGGGCCATGTCATGGTACTTACTTCCTCTGTTCCCGAGTCTTTCCGCTCTCTGATTCCAGATGGTTTTGAAGTCAGGACGCGTGAGAGAGTGTTTGGGGCAGGCATTGTAGTAGACCGGCTGCAGACCCTAATCATGCTGGCAGGGGGCGACGAGTTCCTCGGTATCTACTCCTCTCACGCCATCTTTGCTGCTATGGCCGGCGCCTATTTCGAATCCCTCTGGAGAGATTCGGTTCCGCTTTGACCGATGGCGGACTTAAATCGACGTGACAAGACTCCCGGACAGTAACACCAGCCTTCTAATTGGCCCTCGGGGATGCCACATGACAGAGATAGGATTGGATGAAGGGTCACACGGAGAGCCCAAAATGAACGGCAATGACGACGAGGCAACTACACGGAAGCTGTCTCCAAGCGCTCGGGCCGTTCTTCGCTATGTCAGTCAATTCGAGAAGGGCGTTGAGCTCGAGGTCTTCCATGAGAAGGATGACGACATCGTCGAGCTGAAACGGATGCTTGTTTCATATCGAGGCAGCCTGTACAATGCTCTCTACGCAAGACTTCAGGAAGTCATCGCCCTTGGTGATGTTTCGATCATAAGTCAGCGCGATGTGATGAGTGTCATAAGGAATCTATGGCGCGACAACGTTTCTCGCCTGTCTTCCACAGAGGGACCCTTCCTAGAGGCCACCCTAAGAAGCCCCGGCTCTAATCTGAAGGCTTTGGCCCAGAGAGCTGAGCTGTCCTATGCTCAGGCCAGAAGAGCACAGAAGCGATTGTTCGATGCACAGGTGCTCAGAACACGAGGTTTGCTCAATACAGACTCTCTTGGCCTTGAGAGAGTTGTCATCATAATGGAGGCTCCCTCCATTGTGCTGAGTGGTCCGTACATTCCTCTGAGCTTGATGGTTGATGGCTACTCTAGTCTGGTTCTCTCATTTGCAGTGGTCCCAACTCGGCGACGGGATGATCTCCTGAAGACCATCCGCAGCACGCGGTCCTCGACCGAGAGAACTGCTGTCTACGGAATATCCCCCGGGAAGCCGCGCTTCAGCAGTCTCTATTTCAGTCACGACGGATGGCGGATTGACCTGCTTCATTTTCAGCTGATGTTGAGGAATGGCGGCAGCCCCATCACTCTCTCCAGTCTCCCCATTCCGACGACATCGGAGCCTTCGGACCTTCGGGCCTCTGATCTGCGAATTATGGATGTACTCCTGGAAGACTTCGACATCACCGCAAATGACCTCTCAACGAGAGCTCGAGTCTCTACAGCTACCGCATTCCGGAGGCGTTCAGAGATTCTCAAAGGGAACCTCATTCTCCCTCGTGCGCGAGTTGAGATCCCTGCGCTAAGTGACAGAATCTGCTGCATCGCTTCTCCCGAATGCACAGGTGCAATCATGCAGGCCTGGTCTGGGCTTCCTCTCACATACCAGAGCATGATATACAATCTTGAGGACGCATCCGAGAGAAGCCTCCTTCTGATGGCGGCACTTCCAGCTGGTTCCGGCCAAGATGTTATTGGGATACTTCAGCAGGAGGTTTCCCGAGTCCATGATCTGAAGGCCTTCGAGATTTCTGCCAGTGCGGCTCAACCACTCAAGATCTCTTCACTGTTCGATAACAAGAGGGGATCCTGGAAGTGGGGTTCATACTTCTTTGATGCGCGCAACTATGGAACCCTCCGACGCGAGGGGTCACAGAGTATCCCTGTTGACCTTGCTCCCTGATTGACTCTGTCCCGCGCAATTCATATCTGTCAACGTCTGACAATGGCAATGTGGTCTTCTCATGATAGAAGTTGTCTTCCTCGGCACTGGCGGCAGCATGCCAACCGAAGGAAGAAACCTGCCAGCCATTGCAGTGCTCTACGAGGGGTGGGCACTCCTATTCGATGCAGGCGAGGATGTCCAGAGGCAGTTTGAGAAGGCATCCATCGGCACAAACCGGAGCATGGCCGTCTTCGTCTCGCACGCTCATGCCGACCATCTCTTGGGTCTTCCAGGGTTGCTCCTACGTTTCTCTCTCCTGGGACGGATGAAGCCCCTGTCCGTTTATGGGCCTGCAGAGCTTATCGATTTCGTCAGGGCCGCCCAGAAGACAATCAACCTTGGCACAACCTTCGAGACCACAATCTATGGGATAGAACCTGGTATCGTGTTCAGTGAGAAGAATCTCAGTGTTCGGGCCTTCGAGGTGGACCATCGCGGATTTGCCCTCGGCTTTGAAATCGTGTGGGAACGACCAACTGGGCCTTTTCACCCCGAGCGTGCAGAGCAACTTGGAGTGCCTAAGGGACCTCTCTGGAGCCGCCTTGCAGAGGGAGAGGTCGTCACTCTTGAAGACGGCCGTGTGATATCACCAGATGATGTCACGGGGCCTCCCCTGCCTCCTCTGAAGGTAGTCTACTCTGGAGACACACGTCCATGCGAGTCCTTGAAGAACGCAGCCAAAGGTGCCAATATCCTGATTTCAGAGGCAATGTACACTCGAGAACATGCTGATCTAGCAGAAGAGCGAGGACACTCCACCGCAGAGGGAGCTGCTATGATTGCTAGGCACTCCGGAGTTACCCTCCTTGCTCTTACTCACTACAGTCCCAGATACTTCGAAGGTGACGAAGTCCTCGACGAGGCGAGGAGTGTATTTCCCAACTCAATCATTGCTCGAGACCTCATGAGAATCAGACTGGCAAAGGATGGATCCGTTGAGGTTGTCCATCCAGCTGAAGCCCTCAAGTGAGAACACAAGAGCGATAAACGTCACCAGCAATCCGTAACGCGAGTTGATTGTCATGGCTACGGAGGACACTGCCAGAGTATGCTTGATCACAACAGGAGGCACCATCGCGAGTATCTATGATTCAGCCACGCATGCATTGCGACCTGGTCTCTCTGTAGACGCGTTACTGGAGCGCCTCCCCAAGGGCCTCGGTAACGTTGAGGTCATCAAGCGTGAGCTCTTCGAGCTTGACTCCGCGAATGCACAGCCATATCACTGGCAGCAGATTGCAGCAGCCGTGAAGAGCGTCAGCGAGGAGATTGACGACCTCAGCGGCATCGTTGTAACGCATGGTACAGACACTATGTGCTATTCCTCAGCCGCTGTGAGCTTCATGATTCAGGACTTCGGAAAACCCATCGTGTTCACGGGAGCACAGATTTCAGCAACCGTGCCGTGGAGTGACGGCCCCAGGAACCTCCTCGATGCCATCAGACTGGCCGCCTTTGGAGACCTTGGAGAGACATGCGTCGTTTTCAACGGCGAGGTCCATCGGGCAACTCGTACGAAAAAGGTCCGAGTCAACTCCTATGATGCATTCGACTCCATGGACCCCTCACCAATAGGCATCCTTGCTCGTGACATAGTCCTCTATGACAGGAGGCGACACCGTGACCATACACTCGTGCCCCGGTTCGACACACGGCTCGATGACAGGGTCTTCCTCCTGAAGGTCTTTCCAGGCATGCCTCCTCAGATTCTGGCCAGGATTGTTGACATTGGGTACCAAGGCATCGTCATTGAGGGGTACGGCTCTGGCAACGTCCCCACGAATGAGAACGCGCTTACAGGGAACATTCTGCAAGCCGTTGACCAAGGCTGCACCGTGGTCATTAGCTCTCAGTGTGCTTTCGGGCAGGCAGACCTATCACTCTACGAAGTAGGCCGTGCCGCGATGGAGGTCGGAGCAATAAGCGCCTATGACATGACCTCTGAAGCAGCATTGGTGAAGCTTGCGTGGGTACTAGGACATACTCATGATGAGGATCGTATCAAGGAGATGATGGCAATCAACTACGCCGATGAGATGTCCCTCGCCGGAAGATGAGACCAACATCAAGTTCTAAGGGAAAAGATGAAAAGGAACTCTGGCGCACCTCCTCCCCTGTGCCCAGGTAGCCAAGCGGCGACGGCGGCAGCCTGGAGACGGCGGTCCTCTGACGGCCTGTCGAACGGGCAGCTGCTCTCCCTTTGGGAGGCAAGAGTTCGAATCTCTTCCTGGGCGCCACTCCTTTTCACTGAGGTTGGGGGCGCGAGTGCTCCTCTCTCTATCTGGGGAAACACATGTCATGTCGATTCAGTTTCTGGATGTTCCCCTGCGCGGCGTGAGACTCTGGTACTCTGTGATTCCGATAGGAGGCCAAGAAGTCGTAAAGAGTGGAGGCCGAGGCAATGAGTCGGTCCCAAGCATCTGCAACCTTGTCGCCTTTCATCACCTTCAGATATACATCGAAACTGTGCGGGGCCAAAGTAGGGACCCAGCTAGCCATGTCTGCAAGAGTGAATAGATGGGGGGCGATTCCAGGATAAGATCTCTCATCAAACATGACGTAGGGCCAGTATGGATCCCTATCCGTATGTTCCTGTTTCAGACCTGAACAGCTCTCCATTGTCCCAAAGCCGAGCTCATTGAGTGTCAGGATGTGAGACCGTATTGACACATCCACGTAGTGAATGAAGTCTTCAGGGTCTGGAAGGGGGTGAGGAATGATGCTCCACTCCCTTCGGTGCCATGCTCGATCGGTGTGAGCCCATATCACGCTGGGGTAGTCCCCATGTCGAACTCGGTTTCTGTAGTCTGCAAGATGCGTTGCCAATTGAGCGATTCTGGAGAGCAATCTGGACCACTCGGCCAAGATTCCATCCTCCCCCAAAGACAGCTCTTTGCGAAGAACA
The DNA here is from genome assembly GCA_016839445.1 of Candidatus Thorarchaeota archaeon. Lineage (GTDB taxonomy): Archaea > Asgardarchaeota > Thorarchaeia > Thorarchaeales > Thorarchaeaceae > SMTZ1-45. The sequence continues at coordinate 2,617 of JAEOUG010000033.1, read as the reverse complement.
ACGTCGTACGAGTCTGAGAAGCAGGGAGTCCACAGAGCAGCGTCACCTGCAGTGAACAGGTGTGCCTCGGCGTTTGGATATGTGAGGCGGTCAAAGGTGACCTCCGCGCGCTCGACATCATCGCACCTCTCTAGCACTACCAGATTCTTGACCCGGAAACCTAGGCTCTTGAAGGACCGCGTAAGATAGCTCCGACTTGGATTTGACAACGGACCACGCTCAAGTCATACTTGTCATCCAAAGGTTAGTAAGCTATTCGCTCTGTTCAACTGCGCTAGGACCTACTATTACGCGTAGGTTGCCAGCTATGCCACTCAATCTGTGTCCTGTGGTGGGTCCGATTGGCGCCGCTAATACACGCGGCTATGTTGCTGCGCATACCTGCAGGTCCAGTACAGCAAGTAAATCCCGACGACTACTCCCAGAACGCCGAGCAGTCCTAATCCGAGCCCAAGTCCGTAGGGGAACAACAGAAACGACGCAAAGACCGCGCCGAAAATCAGGAAACAGACTCCGCAGCACCCGCCCAGAGCTGTGACTGCCAGTGCCCCTCCTGTTGCATCTGCTCCACCGCCCTGTGACGGCGGAGGTTTCCATGGGTCTCGTGGAGTATCGATTTCAGCCATTGGAACAATCTCCCCATAGGAGTATGGGTCACACTGCTATAAATACAATCGCCAGAACTGGCAGTCTGTCAGAAGACGCCTTATATTCATCGCAGAGTGTGAGTGACACAAGACGCCTCCGATAAGGTGGAGTGACTCTCCTTGATACACAGCACAGTTCTGCTCCGTAAGAAGAGCGCACGTGCAGTGGCCACCACAGAGTACTGGACAGTCAAAGTGCCCCGGCCCGACATTCTTGAGTATCTAGAAGCAAGGTCAGAGATTGGGGAGGTCTCGAAGGGCAGAGAGGACATCTCTCTCACCATAAAGGGAAACAAGTACTTCGGAAGAGACCTTGGCAAGGACTATCATCTTATCTTCGTGACTGATGTCGATGAAGCCGATCGCAGTGTCAACGAGAGGATAGGCTCTGCGGCAGAAGCCATAGAGGATGTCCTCAAGGAGAAGAATCTGACCTATGTCAAGAAGCATTACGAGAAGCTCGTCAAACCGTTTGTTCATTCGAAGCTGAAGATTGCACTGGTTGGCGAAGGTGGTGTTGGAAAGACCACGACACTACATCTTCTCATGGGCAAGCGGCCGCCTGAGCAGTACATTCCTACAATTGCTCTTGGCATGGATGTCATCGACAACATCCACTTCGCCACGTATTCCTTGGTTCTCTGGGACTTCGCCGGCCAAGAGCGCTTCCGCAAGCTCTGGAAGCTCTACTTCCAGGGGGCGGATATTGTCTTCCTCCTCACTGACTCGACGTTGCGGAACATCCTTGTTTCCAAGGACATATACTCCATGATTCGGCGAGACGCTCCCAACGTACCTGTTGTTGTGATTGCGAACAAGCAAGATCTCCCCAATGCCCTTGATCCATCAATAATAGAGCGTCTGATTGGTGCTGAAACCCATCCGCTTGTGGCTGTGGATCTCTGCTACAGAGATGACATCCTCAAGATACTCCTTGACACGGCGGCCAGACATGTCAACGTCCGGATTCCTGATGTTCCCCCCGAGGACCTTCTTCAGTTCATTGATGACGAGTAGATGTACCTGGACACCGAATCGGCAGTACTGTATGACAATGTCTTAAGTCTGCAAACACATCTCTGCAGATGCAGTCCTAGTGGGGTGTCCCCGTGATATTCAGTGTGGTCTTACTTCGTATGCCTAGCTGCCGTAAGATAGCCTCCTCTGAGTACTGGCCAGACACTCCTTCTATGAGCCACATCACCAAATACCTCAGCAGAATGGATGAACTTGTTTCAGAGTCTCCCAGGAACCGGTACAAGCCTCTTCAGATCGAGCGTTTCAAGTATCACAGCAGGGAGTGCGGAGACGACGCTCTGATAGTCTTCGCGACCAGTCCCAAATCGAATGACTCAGAGATAACGGGACAGATCAACCGAGCAGCACGTGTCATTAAGGGGTCACTGGAGCGCCTAACCGCCAAGGAAATCAAAAAGGAATACTCATCTCTCATAGACCCCATTGTGGTCAGCAAGTACGTCATCGCGCTTGCAGGCGGGACTGGAGTAGGCAAGACAAGTCTGCTTCATCTTCTCATGGGAAAAGAGCCCCCGGCTTCAGACACTCCGACTATCGCCCTGAACACTGAATTGATTGAGAGAATTCGCTTCGGTAACTACGAGCTCGTCGTGTTTGATTTCGCCGGCCAGGAGCAATATCGTAAGCTCTGGGACTTCAGTGGCGCGAACCTTGTATTCCTCCTCACTGACTCCACTCTTGTGAACATCGTCGAGTCCAACAAGATTCTTGCGGGAGTTACTGCCAAGTACCCTGAGACCCCCTTGGTGGTAGTAGCAAACAAGCAGGACAAGAGTGAGGCCCTTGACCCCAGTGCCATTAGTAAGGTGATGCAACGCGAGGTCCATACCATGGTGGCCATAGATCTTGCCTTCAGAGAGTCATTACTCCGCCTAATCATCCGTATATTGTGCGATCAGTTTGGGATGCCCGTGCCGAAGGGTCCAATCGAG
>JAEOUG010000032.1 GCA_016839445.1 Candidatus Thorarchaeota archaeon | reverse complement strand
GCTCACCGATTAAAACCGAACGTGAGCTGGGTTTAGACCGTTGCGAGACAGGTTGGTTTCTATCTATTGGCGCTGTTGGATGTCTGCGGGCAACATGATACCGGTACGAGAGGAACGTATTGTGGCGACCTATGGTGTATCCATTGTCCGAGAGGGCACTGTGGAGTAGCTAAGTCGTAACGGATAAACGCTGAATGCATCTAAGCGTGAAGCCAGACCCAAAAATAGACATCCACTTGCTAGACGATCTCACCGACGAGACGGCGGGACTGGTGACAGTAACGTCGAAGTCTAGGAACGAGGACTCTCGTAGAAGACGAGGTAAATAGGGCGGGGGTGTAAGCACCGAGCTTCGGCGAGGTGTTCAGCTCACCGCTACTAATGTCCGAGGCGTGCAGACTGAAAGTGTGTTTCGCACAGTACCTAGAGTTGTCCAAGCGAGTTGTGTAATCGACGTATTCCATCCTTTGTTGTCTTATTTTTCATTGACAGCTGCTTAGTGAGAGTCAGTGGTTTCTATCCTCCGTCCGTTGAGAGGACTGGCTCTATGACTGTCTCTTGGCTTGGCAGCACTGTCACCCGGATTCAGTATGGTTAACCCCACATGTACAATCACCTCAGGACCGCACTGTCCTACTGTATACATGTAGAGGTCATCGGAGTTCGCCATAGTGAATCACACCTGCTTCCCACTTCCGATTGGCCTCTTCGCACACAAGAACATTAATCGGAGTTTCATCTCCATGTAAGACGGGCTTGGCTTGAGGAATCGCGCAATTCGGTGACAGAGATGAATGTCAAAGCTGTATCTGTGTTGATTATTCTGGCTCTTGTACCTGGAAGCGTAGTTCTACTGTACAGTCGGACGTTGATCCACACTGGAATTGGACCCACTGACTGGTGGTGGGGAGGAATGGTTGGAGGCGATGAAGTATCCCTGGAGGTGAGTAGCTCCTCTCCAGTGGCCACAGAAACACTCTATGGAGAGCAGCTCAGCATTCAGGAGTTCAACGTTACCGGCGGGAATGTCTCGATCACCGTGAGCTGTGAAACGAATGAAACAATCGCTACATATGGTCTGGATCCGGGAGTGCATGAAGTGCTGTTGCAGTATCCCACTGCAGATCCATCGAGCAACTTCAATCAAGATTTCAATGTAACAGTCAACTGGATCGACACCAATGCGACAGTTGACTTCTACCACATATTCAATACTGCAATGCATAGCGATGGGTCGGTCACATACATTGATCCAGGCTATGAAGAGATGTATGCACTTGGAACACATCTGTTCGTAGGTGGGCTGGCACTTGCCGGGTTCATAGCAGTGGTCGGCCTAGTCGGGACTATTCGAGGCAAGCGAAGAGGTGTTTCCTAGAAGCGAACCCGAGCCCACCGAAGCTTCCTCCAAGTGATTCTGACCAATCAGCACGTGCTCGATATCTGTGGGCACAAGAGTATATCTAGAAGGAAGCAACAACGGACTGTTGTTTCACTACTGAAACAGAAACGGAGCAACGTTTCCACGGAGAGGTGATGGAGTGTCTACCAGAGTATCACTACTGGAGCGATTAAGAGAGTACATTGGCAAGACCGTGGTTGTGGTTCCCATACCTGGGGCCGTAAGGGATGAAGGTGTCCTAGAGGACGTTTTCACTGACGGCTTCCTAATCATCAAACGAGCCAAGAAGGGCGAGAATCTTCCAGTGCTGTACAACCTGCGGAACGTGGTCATGGTGTATCCTCGCGACGGATGACCTAGTTCTCCATCTAATGATTCACAGCTGCAGTCTATTATGCAGAGATGAGTGGTAGTGCAGACAGGAGGAGCTCTGTCCGTCAGAGCTCGACAAACCTCACAACTATCTGCTTCAGCGTCTGCATGCGGCAAGCTCGATTTCGCACAGCGTGGTGCGGCGCGCTTAATACTCAAAGGAGTGGTATTCCAATTATGAGCAAGATAGAGATTGACAACGGCATCGCACCCTTTCCGAAGCCTGCGGTTCTGGTGGGGGCCATAGTAGATGGCAAGCCGAACTTCATGAACTTGGCATGGCTGACGAGAATCTCCTTCAAGCCCCATCTCTGGCTGTTCTCCGTGGCGAAGGACAGGTATACTGCAAAAGGAATTCGTGAACAGGGCAAGTTCAGCATTAACATACCTGACAGAGATCTAGTTGTCGAGCTCGACTACTGCGGTATCACTTCGGGAGCAAAGGAGGACAAGTCGAAGCTCTTCACAACATTCTACGGAGAACTGGGAGATGTCCCCATGATCAAGGAGTGTCCGGTCTGCATCGAGCTTACAGTGTTCGATGTGCTAGAGATGGTTGAGCGGCTACTCATAGTCGGGGAGGTCAAGCACATCTACACAGAGGAGCGCTTCCTGACAGACGGTAAACTAGACCAAGAGAAGATTGGACAACTAGCATACACTCAGCCTCCCTCGGCCTATTGGCTTCTCGGAGAGAGAGTTGCAGAAGCCTTCTCAGTCGGAAAGAAGCTCTGTCCTGAGGACTAAACGGAGCAGTTCCCAAACATAACCCCAAGTGGATGATTCCTTGGCCGTCATCAAGATGGCCTCACGAAGAAGAGCCCACCACGATTCTCATATGCCCCGCATCAAGGCCATCTACTGGCTCATGCGAGTAGGTCGTGCCGCGGCACGTATCAGAATCCCGATGGTGAAGATTGGGACTGGAAGAGTCGCTAGTGCCAGATCTTCCACAGCGCACAGAATCTCCGGCAAACCAATGCCAAAGAGCAGGGCACTCTGAACGAGGCTGGCTAGAATCGGAATCAGGAACAGCCTGAGACCTATCCTGCGCGCCTCGTATCTCTTCAAGGCTACGTACTGCGTCAATGCAATGAAGAACTGGAGGACTCCCAGTAGATAGAACGGGCTCCATCCAGTGGTCAGAACAAAGCTCGCGTCAAGTCCGTAGAGGCCACTGAAGACGTAGTTGTAAAGGGGTGTAATGACTCCGGTGATGACGAATCCGGGTCTGACGCCGCCATAGAAGGTTCCTTGAGGAATACCCCATGTGAGGATTGCAGGAAGAAGAAGACCAAACCTGAGATGCCACCTTGCGGAATCCGACTCTGTATAGGAAGCCCTCCTGGTGTCGAGGGCAATCCGAGCAATGAAGAGGACTGACGCCGCAATAAGGAGATAGAACCCCGAGTAGAAAATGAAGTAGTAAGCGTCGAAGAGCCTTACTCCCCAGTAGTCCGCATATGTGCCAGGCCAGATCTCTACTCCCCAGAAGTATGATTGGACATAGAACGATGCTAGGTACAGTAGAAAGAGGCCCGAAAAGAGGACTACGACGAACATCAAAGAGAAGGCTAGGTCGAGCACATCTCGTAGTGACCACCTTGAATCTTCCTCTTTCCTACTCTCGCTCTCGGACACTCTGACCACGTATCTGAGTGGGGCATGTTGCTCTTGAACTCTCTTGTGTACTTCTGAGCACCGAGTTCCCGGCAATGGCTCTGACACCAATAGCAGCCGCTTGGCGATTTTGGAGACACGAATTCTAGAACCTGGAGTCTAGTAGTCTCTCTTAATCAGGAAGTCCGAAATGGTGATCATGAAGTCCTTGTAGCGAGGAACGAGTGGGGGCGATGCCTTATCCAGCGCCTTCTGGCCGCTGGTCAGTAGCTCATCCATTCGCTTCTGGCATACCTCGAGGGCTTCTGAGTCACGGAAGACTGCCCGTACTTCCTCGACCTCATCCTCAGTCATGTTGTCCTTTCCAAGCAGCTGGTCTAGCTTCCTGCGCTGTTCAGAAGAGGCACGTGCATATGCCTCAAAGACAAGCATCGTCTTCTTTCCCTCTCTGATATCACCTGAGGCCGACTTGCCCGTCTTCTCCTCATCACCAAATGAACCCAGGATGTCATCCTGAACCTGGAAAGCTTGACCCACCTTTATGCCAAACTCCTTCAGAGCTGCAATCTGCGAGTCAGAAGCCCGCGCAATAGTTGCACCCATCACAAGAGACTTGTCGAAGAGTATGGCCGTCTTCATGCTCACCATTTCGAGATACATCTCGGGGTTTGCCTCTGGGTCCTCAATCATGTGCATCTCAAGCAGGACACCGTCCACCAATCCTTCGAATGCAGTCTGGTAGAGGTCTTGGCACTTCACACCTACGTCCGGATCAAGATTCGCCGAGGTTATTGCCTGTGCTCCAAGGTTGATTAGCGAGTCCCCTCCGAGAATGGCCATCGTCATGCCGTAGTTGTCTGCGGCCTCCTTGCTGGCCCCACTGCCTCGCACAAGGTCTCGGTACGTTGCGTGGAATGTCTTTCCACCTCGACGGGTTTCATCGTGGTCTATGAGATCATCGTGGAGAAGTGATCCGTTGTGCAGGATCTCTACTGAGCACGCTGCGCGGTAGAGCCTCTTCTCGTCAGCGTCTTCGCTGATTGCCTTGTGACCAATCACTACAAGCACGGGTCTGAGCCGTTTTCCACCACGTGTCATGTACTCCTTCACGTTCTCGTAGTATGTCTTGTGCCATGAGCCGAGGTGCTCGACCTGCTTTATCTTGAGGCTGAGAAACTCGTGCAGCGCACGCTCAACCTTTTCCACTTCCTCCTTGAGAGTTGTCAGGTAATCGGACAATGACATTCCCCTTGGCCACTGGAGGGCGTCTATCCGCCTTAATAGGGTTACTCAATTTGTCGAGAATCAGTTAGCGATTTGTCGAACTCCAAGATGCAGCTGGTTGTGGCGTGATGCCAGCCACACATGATTCCACTCCGGTAGACAGTAATACGCAGATTCTCTATCATCATCTCCGACAAGAGTGGCGAGGACATTTCAATGATAGAGAGCAACAAGGCAGTCAGCTGGAAACACCTTGAGTGGAGTCCAGTTCGGCCGGGCGTGGCAACAGGTGTGCTGGGTCATGGGCTCGTTCCCAAGGGTGCGGCTACTCAAAGCGTGTCCATCACAAAGGTTCCTCCGGGATGTGAGTTCTCCACACACACGGATCAATATCACCACGTGTTCTGCTTTCTTGGAGGCTCCGGAGAGGGGTGGATAGGTCAGGAGAAGTATGACATCTCACCTCAAATGGTCGTCAGGGTGTCTGCAGGGACCGCTCACGGCTATCGTAACACGGGAAACGAAGAGCTCTTCCTGATAACAATCAACTACTTCTGACATCGCGTTTCACTCATGGCACTACACTTTTACAGTGGGATTCACACGGTGCCTCTTGGTCAAGACTACAGCAACTTGACCGTGGTGCGTGGATTGGACTCGGTCGACATAGGCATTCTGAGAGCACTTGAGAGAGACTGCCGTGTGTCCTACCAAGAGCTCGGCCGAGAGCTTGGGATGACAGCGAATGCCGCGAAGAAGCGAATGAATCGACTTGTGGAGAGCGGGGCAATTCACAACTTCGCAGTATACCTGGACTACGCAATGGCAAATGCTGTTTCCTACATCGCTCTTGTCCATATCAAGGGCAAGGACCGCGAGCAGGGGGTCCTGACCAGAGTCGTGGACGACTCTCACGTATACTCCGCTGGTAGTCTTTCAGACGGCGGGTGCATCATCTTTGCTCAGTATGATCGCTCCATGGGTCCTGGAGCCTTCGAGGACTTCCTCAGTAGTGTTGATGGTGTGCACGAGGTTGAGATTCACAGGGAGCTGACTTCAGAAGGTCAGATCGTGGAGTTCTCGCCGCTCCAAGTCAGAGTTCTTCGTTGCCTGCTCGAAGACGCTAGAATGCCAGCAACTGAGATTGCAGGGATGACAGGCCTCACACCCCGGAGAGTCCGCAGGATTCTTGGCCAGCTACAACAGGGTGGAGGCCTACGGTTTGTCGCACGAGTCAATCTCAATGTGGACCCTGGGGTGACCTACTACGCCCAGATACATTGGGATAGTGAGAAGGCTGACCATGTCAGTATCATCAGGTGGTTGGACAAGGAGTTCTCTGGTATCTACTACGACTCTCACGTGTCTGCCTCCGCACCCATGATGCTCAGTGTATTCGTCATAGATCACCTTAGAGAGGCAGAAAACCTGTCTCGACAGATCTACCAGAACCCCGCAGTTGAATCCGTCCAGACTCTGTTTCCCTTCCCCGCAAAGAAGAAGCCTCGCCTACAGAGAAGACGGCTCGAACAGCTTCTGTCCTCCTATTCCTGACCGAATCCGCACTGCTCGGTGCGGCAACCTGAATACCCCTTCTTGGCCACGCGAAACTCAAGGATGTGGCTAGGAAATGCGAACCCTGCTCGACAAATCTCGGAGGCTGGAATCTCTTGTTGCACTCTCCGCACTACTCCTAGCCTTCGGTGTTAACATGCTATCTCCAAGACCGATGTTCCTCCCCACTACATCGATGAGTGCCCATCAACCAGCCTCCGCACCCTTCGATGGTGACTCACTCTGGGAATGGGAAACGGCGACACCGGAAAGCATTGGGCTCAACTCAACGAAGCTGAATGAGATTCCCGCCTTCATCGAAAGCAGGTCCCTCGTGATTGACTCAGTGGTTGTCATTAGAAGGGGGCAGATAGGTTACGAACTCTACCCATCTGCAGAGTACAGCCAGAACTCATTGCATGCAATAGCGTCATGCACAAAGAGTGTAGTTTCAATGCTGTTCGGGATTGCAGTCCAGAAGGGTCTCATATCAGGCATAGAAACGAATCTTGTTGACTTCTACCCTGAACTGGATATCCAGAATCTAGACGAACGCAAGTCATCAATCACTCTTGAGCACCTTCTAACGATGACAGCAGGCCTTGACTGGGATCAATGGTCTTATGACTACGAGGACCCACGCAACTCTGCGACCCAGATGTATTCGAGTGAAGATCCCATCCGGTACGTCCTCGATTTGCCAATGGCAAGTACACCCGGTTCTGAATGGGTCTATTCCTGCGGCGCAGCGCATCTCATCCTGAACATTATCGAGCGCTGCACAGGGAAGACCGCTCTTCAGTTTGCGATGGATGCTCTGTTTGGGCCCTTAGGCATCACTGATGTATACTGGGCGAAAGACTCGGCAGGGAACTACAAAGGTGGTGGAGGTCTCTACCTCAGCCCCCGCGACATGGCAAAGCTTGGATTGCTATGTCTTCAGAGTGGTTTCTGGGACGGGGAACAGATCATACCGTCAGAATGGGTCGTTGCATCTGGACAGTCCCGTGTTGACGTTGATGACTACTCAACTGCGATTGGCCCTGCAGGCTACGGGTTTCTTTGGTGGACTGCACCATATCTGGGTATTCACTACGCCTCTGGGATATATGGACAGAGGATTTTCATCCATCCGGTCTCTAATCTCGTTGTAGTATTCACTGCAAGTACTGAAGACTACGAGGCCGAAGCCTCATTATTGACAGAGCTCATTCTTCCTGCAGTTCACGATACCAGTAGCTTGGAATACTCAGGTCTACTCCCTCAGACGGTGCTACTCCTCATTCCTGTACTGGTGTCAGCCCTGTCCACAGTCCTCGAGATTCGGAAGCGCACGGCCGGGATCTCAGCACACGTTTCTCTGTCTGTCACACCCGAGGTGATCCGCTGATGGCATTCCCCTTCTCTCTCCAGATTCCCGCCCACGTTGCACTGGTCGCTGCAGCGGCTCTTCCCTTCATCGTTCTGTTGCTTGGTCGTTTCTCCCGAGCGGTCTCAGCCCGACTGGGCGTTGAACGTGGGGAATTGCTGGCTAAGCGCTCAATCTCCTGGCTGCCAAGGCATGATGAGCCAGCAGGGCTGTTTCTCCATAGACTGCTTGTCTTCTACTCCCTGTTGCTCGTCTTCCTGATTGCTAACACCTTGGCATCCTTCTACCTATCCATCGCCGACATCCTAATCGATGTCCTCGATCCGGGGTTCATCTCTAGGACCTGGAGTGGCATTACTATAGGGAGTCCTTTCGATAGCGGTTGGATTGGCTCACTACCTTGGTACGGGCAGGGCTTCCTTCCTCCCGAGGGTTCCCTCATCTACCACGAGACATGGACTTGGCTGTTCTTCTCTGCAGGCATAACCGATGACTCCAGCTTCTTCTTGGGTGCCTCGCGCATCATAATCATCTCTGGACCTTTGCTTGGTCTGCTCTTCATTCTCCCACTTCTGCACCCAAGATTCAGATCTTCTGGGCCGCAATCTCTCTTCTCTTTCACAACGGGGATGTTGATATCGACCAGAGGCCTCTTTGGTTGCTTTGCTCAAGCTTGGAGTCTGGTCTTCGAATCAGAGACTCTACATTACGGAATCAGAATAGTAGATATCGGGTCCATCGGAACGTCTTCGCTCTGGTCGGTTCTGCTGGTTTCAGGACTCCTCATTCTCGTCCTCGGTGCGGCCTTCGTTCCTCTTGCGGCAAGGATTGACCGAAAGGAGTCTATCATGATCTTGGGCAAGAGAGTATCTCTAGTGACCACCTCTCAGATCTTCTATTGGGGAAGCCTGCTCTGCATCGTGGTCCTCGGTTAGAACCTCCAGACCACCTATCAACTGCCGAGGGTTCTTGAGAATGCTTATCTCTCTGCGCGTCCCATGACATACGAAAGGCGATGGGTTCAGAGGATTCCAGTCGACAGAATTGCCCACACTGCAATGCAACCTATCTCTATCGAGCCTCAGCTATCGATGACCGAGGTTACATCTCCTGCCAGAACTGTGGCAAGCCCTTTGTAGCCTATCTACGATTCACTGGCTCAGGATTAGAACTTGACCCGGGACCGAGTGTCGATTATGCTCCTCCGGCACCAAGGATTGTGACAACGGAGGAGGCGGTTCGTGTTCGATGTCCCTACTGCGGAGCCAAGTATCTGTACAGAAAGGAGCACGCGACGCAAGATGGCATGTACAAATGTCAGAACTGCGGCAAGCCTATTGAGTCGACTGGCGAGCGTGTTGTCATCCAGAAATCCGTTGACAGCACTGGAATGCAGACTGCCACTGGCGTGCTCGTCATTGCCGCGTTACTCATCTTCCTCTTCGTGCCGCCGCTATTTTCCGTTCCTGTCATCCTCTGCATGGTTGCATCCTGGGCACTCACTCAAGCCGGGGCGAGCCAAGAGGATAGAGTCGCAGTAAAGAAGGATGATCAGGGTCTCTCGTTGGATTGAGGAGAATTAGGCGAGGTTTCTACGCTCACCGATCGATACTCACAGTCCTTCTCTCTCGCCGCGAGGCTTCTGCTGAGAAAGTAATCAAGTGCGATTCAAGGGTCTCTCCAGGTCCGGAGAGGATGTATTTCGGATTGCCCTCCATTACTGCACTGACGAAAGCGTGCATGAGACCGTAGTCTCCTCCGCCGTGCCCGGCCAGCGAAGACACATCTTTTCTGGTCGTATCGACAGACTCCTTGGTATCACTCAGGAAGTCGTAGACTTCTAGGATTTTGCCATCTCCGCGAATCTCTCCCCGGGTGCCGAAGATGCGGGTCTCTCGGCCTCTTGCCTGTGTGAAGCCTGTCATTGTGAAGGATGCTGTTTGTCCTCCCTCAAACTCCATGTTCACCACTTGATTGTCGACAACATCGTTGTCACACTCGTATACGCATCTGCCGTACGGGCCCTCTCTGAGAGCATCAAGTACAGACTCCTCTGTCACATCATCATCAACGAGCACGCTGACTGGCCATCCAGTAATGCCGCGCCTCACAAATCTGAGATAGATTCGTAGAGCAGAATAGGGGCAACGGGGTTCGTGGTCGCATGCCACACACCTCTCTCCGGCATTTCTCGGTTTGTTCTCTCGTCGGAAGTGGAACAGGCTACCGAAGGATGAAACAGACTTGCATCTCCTGTTCATGATGTAGTGGATCCAGTCGATATCGTGGCACGATTTCGCAAGGAGCATGAACGAGGACCCTGCCTCATTTCTCCAGTTTCCTCTCACGAACGAATGGGCCTGGTGCCAGAAGCCCACAGGTTCCAACCGTTGGATACATACTACTTCCCCGATCTTCCCTGCGTCAATGATCTCCTTTACCGTCCGAGTGTATTGGGTATACCTGAGGACGTGCCCAACAGAGAACATGATGCCGTTATTGACAACTGCGTCCACTATCCGTCTGCAACCTCTCTCATCGGGAGCCATGGGCTTCTCGAGGAGAAGGTGATAGCCGCTCTCAGCTAGAGCCAGTGCCGGCTCTTCATGCATTGCGTCCTGTGTGCAGATGATAGCCGCGTCTGCCAGACGGGACGCACTTGCCAAGTCCCTCCAATCAGCAAATGCGCACTCTTCTGAGATCCCATGCTTCTGGACCATCGACAGTCTTCTGACTTCATTAGGCTCGGCAACGGCCACCACCTTCGCCCTTTCAGGATGGTGCTCTGCGTACGAGGCATAGACGTTGCCCCGGTCTCCGGCTCCGACAATTGCCAGTTTGACAGGCGTCATAGTAACTCATCTGGAGTTGTAGTCCAACCATCAGATAAAGAGCATGGACTATTTAGGGCCGGGGAATCAAGACTGTCCCAGTGAGAATCATGTGTGATCTTCTTGGAATGTCCTTCAGACTACCAGTTTCAGCAAAGGTTTCCCTTGATCTCTTCCAGAAGCGAGGTTCGGACAATCCTGATGGATGGGGCATGGCCTACTACACAGGGAATCTCTTGCAGGTCGTAAAGGAGGCAGGAACTGCTTCTGGAAGTGTCCTCTTTGATTTCATGGAGCGGTACCATCTATCACACATAACTATCACTCACGTCAGGAAATCCACTCGGGGTGGTCGCAGCTATCTCAACACACACCCATTCTACAGGTCGCTCATGCACGGCTCCATTCGGCGCGAATACTCATTTGCCCACAATGGAACGCTGACAAGACTAGACGGGCTGTCGCAGGAAGGTATGGTTCCTCTTGGAGAAACCGACTCCGAGCGGGCCTTCTGTCACTTGCTCGGAGCTATTCACCGCAGGGGCATCTCTGAATGGAACGTGGATGAATTCCGTTTCGTTGCTGGAATCTTGGCAGAGATGAATGAGGGAGAGAACACCCTGAACTGCATCTTCTCGGACGGCGAGCGTCTCTTCTGTTACTCCGACAGGGAGGACCACAACAGCGGTCTACGTTTCACAAGACAGAGCACTCCCTATCAGAGCGTGGCGCTGGTGAGTCCGAAAGAGCAACTTGGACGGATTGACATACACACTGACCCTGCGGATGTGAGCCAGAATGGCTACATCGTATCCACTCGGAAGCTCATGTCAAAGGATTGGAGCGAATTCGATCGGGGAGAGCTCATAGTCTTCGAGCGGGGCGAGATAGTGTACCCTCAAGAACGAGCAACGGTCTGAGAGTCGCCGGAAATCCCTACGCTCATAAGTAAAGGGCATCAATTGTGAATCATGGGTCTGCCAGCCAACAGAGCGTATCATGTGATCTACGATGGGTCATTGATGGACGCAGTCGAGTATGCCGCTGATAATGGCTGGACAAGCATTGTACCGGATATTGGGGTCCCTGCATTCTCCCCCGATCTGATACTCGCAGAAGAGCGCGGTTCCCTCATGGAGAGGTCTCGCGAACTCTCAATCGGCTGGGGATTCCATGCGGCAGGAGACAATGTCAGTCTCTTCTCCACGTACCCTCCAGTCAGAAACGGAGTACTGCACTACTTCCGGCAGACAATCGACCTCGCCCGCGAGCTCAGTGTGGGGCCAACCAATATCGTAGTGCATCCTGGAGCACCTCCGAAATTCCGGAAGGCACGGAATCTAGCTGACAACTTCAGCCAGATTCATCATGAGCTCTATGCACGAACACTCCGTGACAACCTCGCCCATCTGATAGACTACGCGTCCTCCCGTGTCAGGATTGCAGTCGAAAACACCGGCTGGACTCCCCTCATTCGAGATGTCATAGAGCAGCTTCTGCCCTCCGGACTCGCCATCTGTCTGGACATCCCGAAGCTCTACAACACAGACCTAGAAATCATCAGCGACGATTGGGACTTCATCCAAAAACACAGGGACCACATAGAAGTGGTTCACATTCACGACATTCACCCTACATTGGGTTCACATCAGGTGGTTGGAGAAGGCCTATTGGATCTCAGACCATATCTCAGCTTTCTGGCAAGATTGAAGACAAAGCCTCAGTATGTATTCGAGGTCAGGCCAAGAGAACTGGCGCAAGAGAGCCTGCACGTGTTCTCGAATATAGTGGACTCGCTTGGCATCAGGCTGTAGCTGATTCACGCCTGTCCACCAAGGCATCTCGAATCTCCTGGAATGCAGCCAGTGTGTCCCTGTTCAGGATTCTGGTTCTGCCTGCGGCATATCGCGTTTGCTCCGCGAAGATTGGAGTGCGCCCGAAGCCTCTCAGTTCTTGAAGGATGAAGTCCCTCAATTCCTCATGGAACCTTATTCCCTCGATTCGCTCTTCAGTGGCAGAGCTTGAGAGGCTGTTGATTAGAAGTGCTATGATCCCTGATGGCTGCTGCGGTGTTTCTCCTCCCGCAGTCTCAACCATCACGTTCCCTATTCCAAGCAGTCTGTCAAAGGGTCCTCTACGCGTGCGTAGAAACACGATGGTCCTGAATGGCACAAACTTCTTGGTTATGTTGATGATCCCCTTGGTCACTGCCACCTCGGGCATGGCCTCGCCCTCCCATCCTCGTACAGAATACTCTATTCGGCTGACGTAGAGAGAGATGTAGACCGCCGCTACGGCAAGAAGAACTGCTGCACCCAACCAATAGTATAGACTAACAAGAGTCCAGCCGAGATTGACGACGATCTCCAGCGGCTCAGACACCAACAGAAGCAGATCTTGAAGCACCGGGTGACTGAAGAGAGCACCCCATAAACCAAGCCATGCCAGAACGATGACAACCAAAAGCTTCAGCCACTTCTTGAACATGAGAATCCGTGATGGTCTGAAGACACGGCCGCTTACCACCTTCTGTACAGGTGGCTTGATGATACGACCGCTCCGCTCGTTCAAGGCTTGTCCCCCTCACTCACGTTCTTCTCTCAGAAGGTCCCGTATCTCTCTCAGAACCAACAGAATGTCGTCCTCGATGTTTCCTGTTGGAGCAGCTGGTGTATCTTCCCGAGCCTGAGAAACCTCTGTCCCTGTAACGTATGGGTCCTTGAACTTACGAAGCTCCATCAGGATGAAGTCCCGCAATTCCTCGTAGAATGTCAACCCTTCGAGCTTTTCCTCTGGACCGGACATGGCCTGACCTGAGAATCCCGCTGTTTCGATCTCAATCGATCCGATGCCGAAGAGCCTGTCGAAGGGTCCCGCTCTGCTGGCTATGTTCGTAATGGTGCGGAAGGGCACATGCTTGCGAGTGATGTTGATCAGTCCCTTCTTGACGTAAATCTCGGGCATTGTTTCGCCAGACTTAGCAATCACCGAGTATTCGAAGGCCCTCAGGTAGATGGGATAGAGCACCACGTATGGGATAAACCAGAAGGCAGTGATGACCCAATACCATAGACTGATGTCATCCCACCAGAGGAGGAAGAGCCCGGGTGCGAGGAAGTGAAGCATCAGACCCATAAGTCCTAGAATGAGCAGCCATAGCGCCACCGCACCGACGACTGCCATGAACCAGTTCTTGTTCCGAAGTCGTTTTGACGGCCCGAACACCTTCCCTCTGGCAATCTCGTCCATGGGTGGCTTGATGACCTTCTCTCCAACTGACATCTTATTTGTCCTCCTTGTCCATTTTCTTCTCTATCCTCGCCAGCACGTCTCTTATGGCGCGAAGTGTTATGAGCATCTCGTCGTCCAGACTCTCAGGTAGTTGCGGCACGGGCTTCTCCACCGGTCGAACAACCTCAGTTCCGGTGACATAGGGGTCTCTGAAGCGGCGAAGCTCCTGTAAGATATAATCGCGTACCTCCTCGTAGAAGGCAATCCCCTCAATCTTCTCTTCGGGCGACCGGCCTCCCTGAGGACTCCCTGAGAATCCTGCAGTCTCAATCTCAATGGTGCCTATGCCGAAGAGCCGGTCGAGTGGTCCTGCCCTGCTCAAGATATTTGTCACAGTTCTGAATGGCACATGCTTCTTAGTAACATTGAGCAGGCCCTTACGGACATAGACCTCTGGAGATGCGGCACCTTCTTTCGAGCTTACGCTATACTCGAATGTGCGAACATAGAAGGGGATGATGATCATCATGGGGACGTACCAGAAGAGGGAGATAATGAAGTACACCACGTTCACTGTGATGAACCAGTCGTTCAGGTAGCTAGCAAACGGGTAGTACGGGGGGTCGAGGCCATTGAAGTAGGCAGCGGCGACAAGGCACAACATGGCCAGTCCCCACATGAAGAACAGGACGATAGTCCCTTCCAACCACTGCTTATACTTGAATCGTGAATCCGGTCTGAATACTCTTCCACTTGTCACTGCCTCCATTGGAGGCTTGATCACAACACCCTTTCGTTCTCCTTCCACGCCTTTCATCTCCTTGATTCATTCCCATTCATAGGTTCTCACAAAGCTCCCATGTTCATGAGCAGAAAGATCACGAAGAGAACTAGCGCTATGACTAGGAGCACAACCGAGAGAACAGCTCGAAATCCATTCAAGCCTGTTCCCTCCAAGCATCCATGCATCCCACATTGTTACGTTTCATTCTCTTCATTCTCCACTAGAGTTTAGTCCTGAGTATCTCGCGGATATCGCGGATAGCTACGAGTATCTCGTCCTGCAGCGAATCATCCATCCTTGGGACTGGCCTATCTTCGGCTACTACCTCTGTGCCAGTAGCATAGGGAGTCCTGAGCTTCCTCATCTCAAACAGGATGTAGTCCGCCAAGTCCTTGTAGAATCTGATTCCCTCAAGCTTCTCCTCAGGCCCCATCTGCGTAGAGCCAGAGTAGCCAGCGGTTTCGATTTCAACGTTCCCTATCCCGAAGAGCCTGTCAATCAGTCCCTGCCTGGAACTGAGATTTGTGATGGTCCTCAGCGGCACATGCTTGCGAGTCACGTTGAAGATGCCTTTTCGTACTGTGATCTCTGGTAGTGCCTCACCTGTTTCCGCAATGACCGAGTACTGAATCGAGCGAATGTATACTGGTATGCCAATCAGGGCTGGAATCAGCCAGAACAGGTGCACAATCCAGGTCCAGTACGACACCAATGGGACGAGATCGGCCATTAGCTGCCAATAGGTATCAGTCCATCCCTCTTCCATGGCGATGAAGTACGAAATGCCGTATGTGCCTCCAATGGCCACCAGCCAGGTGAAGAATGCGAAGAACACCGCAACAAACCAGTACTTGTTCCTGAATGCACTTGACGGTCTGAATGTCTTGCCACGCGTGAAGTTCTCCACGGGTGGGATTTCTGTGAGTATTGCTTCCTCGTTCACTTTCTAATCACTCTCTTGTGTTTCTCTTTGATAGCGAGGAAGCTGTTTCTGGCCTAGCTTCGCGAAGATCCTGACCGATTGTTCAGTCATGTAAAGCTCTTCTTCCTTGGTGTTCAGAGTGAGGTTGTACTCCGTCAGGACTGTGTCAAGGGTCTCTCGGCACTCTTCCCTCTTCGGGCACGGCTTTCCGTCTGTCTTTGCACCTGCGTTCGGACTTCCGTCGCAGAGCTTGCCACCATAATCGCTGTGCTCGTACCAGACGATAACACCAAGTCCCAAGGTGAATACGATGTAGACGCTTGTGTTGGCCTGGTAGTCGAATCCTGTGAGGAGGCCCTTCTCGCCGTCAACAGACTCGACATCAAGTCTATGGCTGTTAGCATGCTGTCTCAGGGTCTCTTCGATCTTCGATTTGGCTCTACTTAGCACTCTAGATACATAGGCCGAGCTTGAGAACTGGACCTCACGGTACTTCTCCAATTCCTTCTCAAGTTTCCGAGGATCCGCACTCTTGCTGTCCAATTCACTTCTGAGTATCTGGAATACGTACTCGGGAATCTTCATGGGCTTCTCATACTCACTGAAGATATCTGCGGTAGGCTTTCCGTGATGGTATTCCCACCAGACCACTGCTTCGTGAGTTGAGAGTAGACCCATTACCAGTTTCCTCGCTTCTTCGCGCTAAAAACTCTTTTGGTCAAGTTTTACTGCGCTCTGGTAAACATTTATATCCGAATGCTCTTAAATCTTTACCATAGCGCTGTAAACATTTACAGGCAAAAGGTCGGAAAAGAATTGGCTGGAAACGGAATAGTCATACGAACTGAAGGCCTGAACAAGTCCTTTGGGCCTGTTCACGCCGTAAGAGATCTGAACTTGGAGGTGGCATCCGGCAGTAGGTTTGGCTTCCTTGGACCAAATGGTGCAGGGAAGACGACCACTGTTCGAATTCTGTCTGGGCTACTCAGGCAGACGAGTGGACATGCAACAGTGTGTGGACACGATGTCAGCATTGACAGAGACCGTGTGAAAGCAGTCACTGGGCTCCTGCCGGAGTCGCCAGGTCTGTATTCGAAGCTGTCAGCTGTCGAGTTCCTAGAGTTCATTGGAGCACTGAATGGTCTGAGCGGAGAGGGTCTGAGCAGACGCATCGATATACTGCTGGGCATGCTAGGTCTGGAGGGACGCCAGAACGACCTCCTTGAGTCGTACTCATCTGGTATGAAACAGAAGGTGCTGGTCGCATCTACGCTACTTCACGAGCCAAAGCTCGTCTTCTTGGACGAGCCCACATCTCGGCTGGATCCTGCAGCAAGTGCACTGGTCAAGGACCTGATTCTTGCACTGGCTGAGGAAACGGAAACTAGCTTCTTCATCTGTACTCATCAGACGAGCTTTGCAGAAGATGTCTGCGACATCATCGGGATACTCAATGAGGGACAGCTAGTCACTCTGGGGCCGCCATCTGAGATTATTGAATCACTTGGAGTCCACGACCTTGAGGATGCCTATCTGAAGGTCGTCGGTGGTCACGTAGATCGAAAGGCTCTGCTTGCATGGAGGTAGGCAAAATGAGTCGAGCTTGGCTTGCAATAGCAAAGGCGGAGTACTATGTCCTTACGTCCTTCATGCGGGCCCGAAGAACACTCTACATGGGCATCATTGTGGCACTGACCCTCGTCTGGGCAGTTGTTGTTGCCCCAATGATGATGGGAGGTATCCTTACTGCCCTCTTCCCCATGGAGTTCATCGTTGGACTGCTGAGGTCTATCTTTCCAGGGATGATACGGTCGCTGATGTTGTTCTTGTGGCTGCTCCTGCTGATGTTTCCCCTCGCGCAGGCACTCCAAGAGATCAAGATTGGGCATTGGGAGATATTCATGTCCAACAATGTCAGTACCAGGAACATAATCTCGGGAACCTTCTTGGGCAAGATTCCTGTCTACGGCATCATCATCATAATCTTGGCTCCGCTGCTGATCTCTCCCTTCATGTTGGCCTTCCAGGTGTCCATCCTTGGACAGCTACTTGTATATGGAGTGTTGGCGCTCCTCTCAATGTCCACCATTTGGCTGTCGAACCTCGTCACATCGGTGGTTCAGGCACGTCTTGGTGAGTCATCCAGAGGAAACGACATCGCAAAGGCCTTGTCTATGGTTGTGGGTGTCATAGTCGTCGTGCCGATGTACGGACTGATGTTCTTCTTGCCCGCCATATCTGAGATGATGGGCATGAACGCGATGTACCTTCTCCCATCGACTTGGTTCGCAGACCTCATGACGTGGAGCACTGTCACATTCAACGGCATCGGATTGACTGCCGCCGAGTTCGCAGGTGTTCTGCAGCTGAGCGCGTATGTTGATTCGTTCTTGATGGGCGTCTTCGTTGCTGGCACCGTGGCTCTTGGCCTCGTGGCGGCTGATAGGATCTTCACCATCGAGGCTGGTTCTCGAACAGAGACTGTCACGACTGTGGGCCGCGAGAACTCCATTCTGAGAGGTATCCGTCGGCTCAGTCCTGGCGCATTCGGAGCCTTGGTTGTCACAAGCCTCAAGGATTTCACACGGAAGGCACAGAACCTCTCGAAGATAGCCTATGGTCTCGTTCTGGCCATCATGATGCCCATCGTCTTGACGGCCGTGAGTGCCGAGTTCATGCAGTTCGGTGAGGTCTTCTTCATGCTCCCTGTGATGCTCTCGCTTGTTGGCACGTTCCCATTCGCGGGTGCCGGATTTCTTGAGAGCAAGGACCAGCTCTGGATCATTCAGGGCTCACCGTCTGGCGCGTCCCGGTTTGTGAGGAGCAGAGTTGTATCAGGGGCACTCATCTGTGTGCCTCTTGCGGTGCTCCCCACCTTGGCTCTGTATTTCATAATGGGGCTCACTCTGGCGCAGGTTCTCATCGTTCTCGGATTCGGCTATATGGCCGTGTTGGGAGGAATGTTCATCGCGACAGGAATCACAGCAGGCAATCCGAACTACGAGGACACCAAATCACCTGCTCACCAGATGAACATCATGTCATCCACTATGTTGGCGGAGTTCTCCATCATTGGGGTCCTCTTCATTGACATTATCGCAAGCATAGTATTCCGCATCGATTTCTTCGGGTTCATTGCCGCGATCTTTGGGCCTGAAAACATCATGTACGGCATGTCCTTCTTCGGCTTGTTGGTGCAGTGGTCCATCGGATTTCTCCTTCTGTTCTTGGGAGTGAGAAGCCTCTCTAAGCCTGACGCCTAGAGAGGGTGGCAGAGGTGGAGGGATTGAAACTCCCTCTACCCTGTCACAACCACCTCGGAGGAACCAAGATGAACGGTATCAGATTGAATTGCTTCGTACTAGTATCGGTGTTAGTCTTGTCCATTGGTCTGAATACAGCGGCTCTGGGTACATCATCACTTGTGTCCTACACAGCACCGCACATCATAGGCAGCACTGAATCTGCCAATGTAACGGATGTTGAATATGAGTGGCAGCAGGTCAATGGTCTATGTCACTGGTCTTGCCTTGCCATGACATTCAGGGCTGCTGGCATACCATTTGGCCTTCCGGAGGTGTGTGCTGCTTCTGGGATAGGTTTCACATCTCTCTACATCAGCTCTGGAAGTGAGAGAGTCTTCTGGGACGGCCCCCACTTCCGCCAGATGGTTCCTCAGAAACAGCTTGCGGAGTTCTACGGGTTGAACGTGACCCTGATTGTGGATGTTAATAACAGCAATCATGGAGCGACCTTCGCAGCAGCTCAGCAGCTTGCAGGTGTCGATTTCGTGGTGATAGATGGGTGGGACCAGGCCTTTGGCATTCTGAAGAGCACGATTAAGGACGGCTATCCGGTCGAGCTCCTAGTGAATCCCTACTACCTCCCTCATTCTGACTATGACCTGCTTAGATCAATGGGCTGGATAGAAACAGGTTCTGGTCATTCGGTCGTGTCGACAGGCTTCGATGAAGCGATAGGAGTAGTCTACTTGGCCGACCCTGGAATCGGGATAATTGGTGAGAGCTACGGACGTCCTTCACAATCTGAATGGAACTACGCAGTCAACTTCACAACGCTCGAGGCGGCATGGAACAGGATGTATGGGATGGTGGTTGTCCAGCCCACTGGAGAGGGTGTGAACCACGCTGAGCGTAACATTGCGGAATATATCCTGTCACGTCTGCAGGGAGATTGGGATTCGCATGTCCCTGAGAAGGGTCCTATTCCCGGGGTTCACTTCGGGTCGGATGCCTTCAGGGAGCTCGCTCTTGATATGACCTCCATCCGGTTGTCTGACTATTTCGAATCAATCGGCAACATGAGCCCTGCGGAGAAGTCAGCATACCTCTATAGCTTCGGAGTCAATCTGGAGCAGAGGCTATCTCTCCAGTATGCAGCCTTCCAAGCAGCGCTTACCCATGTGTCTTCAGTGCTGCCAGGGTTCAATCTCGATGCATTTGTCAGGTCTGCAACTGATGCTCTCCTTCACTTTGACGCTCTGACAAGCAATGCAAGCCTTAACGACTTCGACTACTCAGGCGGCGGGTCTGACCTCACAGACTGCCTCGAGAAGATTGCCTACCACTGTCAGTTCACAACCAGTGGCGATATCATTGCAGCAGCTGAGCCGTTCGAGGATGAATTGACTGCGATTCAGATCCATCTTGTGTCAATTGCAGATGCCTGGGATGATATGGCTGATGCATTGATGTCGGAATTGGATGCAGGGAATGCAGTCTCCTTCGTACTCCTTGCCGGTGTGTCAGTTGTCATGATTCTGGTGCTGACGTTCTATGTCAGGCGGCGTAACTAGACGCCTCACTTGTGGGCTGTGATGACGATGTTTCTGTCCGACTTCGGATGAAGGGGACGCCTATCATAGCCCCCGAAGCACTCCACTTCGGCAAAGCCGCACCTATGCAATGCATCACAGATTGATTCTCTCTCGAGGTTCAGGACAGACTGCACAGATATCTCGCTCTGCCACTGGAGTCCATTCTGAAGGTATGTCACCACCACAAGATCTGACCTCTTTTGGTGTATGAGGTGTTCAAAGAACCTGAAGAAGACAACGACTGTCCCATCTCCCCTCTCCACTGCCTTCACAGGGAAGAATCGGAAGCCCGAATGTCGAATCTCTTCGAAGTTGAGGACTTGAGCAAGGAGAACACCTCCGTCGTCTAATCTGCTGAATGCACTCTCGAGGACGCGCTCTAACGCGCTTTGGTCCTCAAGAAGCGCGAGTGAGTTTCCAATGCACATGATCACGTCGAACTTCTGAGGCCTCAGCGCATCATCGAAGCTCACCATGTCCGATTCTATGAAATTCGGCCCAGCGCCTCTGGCATCTGCGAGTTCTCTTGCCCTGATTAGCATCGAAGAGCTGATGTCCAGCCCAGTCACGGTAGCACCCATGAGAGCGAGCTCGATTGCGTGTCGTCCGCTTCCGCACGCAAGATCCAAGACTGCTTTCCCTGAAGGTTCACCAAGTGCCGCCAGAAGAAAAGGCATCTCGTGTCCGAGCCGGGCCTCCCAATCGATTGCGTCATCGTAGATTAGTGCCACATCATCGAACGTCAACTGTCGTCACCAATCTCGCCTGGTGTGTAGAGAACTCGCCCTTCCATTCCTCCCGCGACCGTGATGGTCTGACCGCTTATGTGACCTGAGAGCTCGTCAGAGGCAAGATACAGGATGGCACCCGCGATATCCTCAGGCAAGGCGGTCTTCCTCATTGGGATCGTCTGCAGTATCCTCTTCTTCAGGGCGCTATCTGTGAGGGCTCCCTCCGCCATAGGTGTGAGAGTCCATCCTGGGTTGACAAGGTTGACCCTGCCATTCTTAGCAAGATGACCAATCTCGTTCTTCAGGCTCATCATCAGACCATGCATTCCAGCCTTCGATGTGGAGTAGTCTGCGTACCACGCCTCTCCGAAGAGACCTGCCGTTGAACCGACTAGAATCAGTGAGGCCGACTTGCCCGGGAACTCCTCCAGATTCCGGAAGAAGTACTTCGCTGAAAGGAATGCTCCAGTGAGGTTGACATTGATTGTGTTGATCCATTGCTTGAGCTCCATTTCCTGAACTGCTACTCCTTCGTGATTTGCTATCCCAGCATTGGCTACCAGAACATCGATTCTCCCGAAGGTCTCGTTTGCCTGCCGGAAGGCTTCTTGGACATCCTTCTCCTCTGTCTGGTCCATTTGACGGGCTGCGAAAGAGTCAGGCCATCTGCTGCACAGATCGTTGAGTTGCTCCTTGGCTGAGCGATACGTTCCTGTGACTCTTGCTCCTTCATCAAGCAACTTGCTAGCCGTGACAATGCCTATACCTCCTGAGGCCCCTGTCAGAAGGACGTGCTTGTCTGCGAGTCCCAGATTCATATAGCAACCTCCAACCAAATCAAATCAGGGCTGCGATTTCCAGAGGATACGATGGTATCGCTCAATCAGGACCTCTGGCCAGCTCCCTATTGACCGCAGGAGCAAGTCTGCAGTGAGTGCTACAGATTCATCAAGCTTGAGTTCCTGAAGTCTTGAGCACTGGAACAGAGGTGATAGATCCACAATCTTCAGCCTGTTGTTCTCCAGACAGACCTCCTCAAGTTCCTCACACGTTGCCAAGGGTTCAAGGTCGAGTTCCTGAATCCTGTTGTTACTAAGCTTCAAGACCCGTAGTCGACGGCAACGTTCCAGTGCGCTGAGGTCCACTTCGTTCAGGCTGTTGTTCCTCAGGCTGAGCACTTGCAGTTTGTCACACCAAAGAAGCGGGAGCAGGTCGACTTCGACAATGTCACGGAGTTCCAAGTTCACAGTGGTTGTATCTGAGCTGAACTTGGCAGTCTTCTCCAGTCCCGTAGTTGTCACATATCTGATGAAGACCTCTGATGTCACTTCGTCAACCTCGTCAGATAGGGTCCGTCTTTCCCTCTATCCAGCGACCAATCTATGCGAGAGCTACTAAAAAGAAGCTTGCTACTACTAATGCCCGTACTTCCGAGTACGGGCAAGATTCCCTGAGAGCCTTCCAACTACTGACTACAACATATTCATATTGCTACGAGTTGGGTGTCTCCTAGGAGGTCATGTAATGGATTCGCGCCACTTCTTGGCAGCAATTGTAGTCTGCACCCTGATGTTCTCGATTCACGCCAGCCCAGTTCAAATAGAAGCGAGGATTGGTCTACCTGTTCCGGTAATACCACCAAGCGCGGTCCGTGCCGACATCGCTCCCTCCGAGCTCGAACCTCTTGCGGTTCCTGATCCCGGGCAGGCCGTAGTCCTCATTGTTGAGAGCTCGATATACTCAAGCGTGTCTGGGGCAGTCATGCAATACAGACAGGATCTCAACAACACCGGGTACCGCACACTTCTGTACACTGAGCCGATTGCCACTGCGGAGGAGCTGAAGTCCAATCTCACTTCCTGGTACAACACCGAAGAGATCGTGGGAGCTGTCCTAATTGGGAGGCTTCCCTATGCCGAGTACTATCATCCTGGTGGCGATGTCTTCGGTGCAGAGACCTTCATCTGCGACCTCTTTCTGATGGACCTCGACGGGGCTTGGTACGACGGCAATCCTCACGACGGTGTCTATGACTCACATGCAGCACTGCCTGGAACTGACATCTGGCCCGAAATCTTTGTCGCAAGGATTGATCCCACATGCCTCACTTGGGGACCGGGCGTTGCTGGACATATCAATGCATACCTGACCAGGACCCATGAATACAGGATTGGTCAGCATGAGAGAACTAGAAGAGGCCTGATGTATATTGATGACGACTGGACCGGCTACTGGGGCTCCAGATGGGCCGACGACATGGGTCTGCTGTACCCTACGCGAACTGTGGTCCAGTATCCCCTATCAGCAACCAATGCTACAGACTGGTTGACGAATAGGCTTCCTGAGGACTATCAATGGGGTCACCTGTGTGCCCACAGTTCTCCGACTGCTCATTATTTCGGGAGTGGAGGGTCGGAAGGTATTGCCACTTCCACGCAAATTCGGGATGTACCTCCTGCATTCAACTTCTACAACCTTTTCTGTTGCTCGGGGGCAGAATGGACCACCACGAACAATCTTGGTGTCACCTACCTGTTTAGCGGTCCCGACAGCATGGCTGTCATTGGAAGTGCGAAGACTGGCAGCATGATGGACTGTGATGCATTCTATGGGCCGCTTTCAGAGAATCTCACCATCGGCCAGTCCCTCTCAAACTGGTTCTACGAGGCTCTCAGGACGAGCAGTTCTGCTGAGGATCTCTATCTCGAATGGTACTATGGAATGAACATCATTGGCGATCCATTCCTCACAACCTACTGCGATTGGACCGTACTCACTCCGGATGTATTCTCACCCTCGCATCCAGATCCTAGTTGCTACTACCAAGACACCACGCCTGTACTGAACTGGACGACGCCCCCAGATGTAAACAACATAACTGGCTATTACTATGTCCTTGACTTAGAGCCAGATACAATGCCCACACCGGCCACCGCCACTTTCACTACAAGCAACAGCGTGAAGGTTGAGTCGAGCCTATCGGATGGCATCTGGTACTTCCACATTGTTGCCAGGGACTCTCTCAACAACACAAGTAAGGAACCTGCTCATTTCAGAATCCGCATTGACACGTCAGCGCCTATCACCACCATTACAGGCCCTAATCCACAGCAGAATTGCAGCTCCGGTTCTGTAGAGCTGACTTGGGAAGTGGAGGATGTTGCGGGGTACTCTAGAGCAGAGGTCTTCGTGGACAGTATACTGGTCTACAATGGAAGTTCGCTGTCCACAACGGTGACTCAGCTCACTGAGGGGTCTCACGAAGTCAGTATCACCGCTTACGATATTCTGGGATTCTTTTCGTCAAGCGAGATCGTTGTCTTCAATGTGGACTTGGCGAATCCCCTCCTTACTCTGCAGGAGGTCCCGACCAGCGTTGCACCGGGCACTTCCTTCACAATCACCTGGTCAGTTCAAGACACTGGTTCTGGCTATCGTCGAGCTTACATATACCTAGATGGCGATTATGTGGCCACTGTCGATGCGCCGGAAACGGCTCTGACCATCGACGGCCTCGAGCAGGGGTCTTACACTCTCAGGGTAGTCGTCTATGATTGGAGCGGAAGGAGTTCATCCCGTGAGGCGGTCATCGCCGTTCAGGCAAACCTGATTCCCCTCTTCCTCACCGTTGGTGGAGTGGCCGTCTTCATAGTCCTAGTGGTCAGCCTGAGAAGAAGAACATAGGCTGCGGAGGTGTCACCTCCTCTCCGAAAACACCAATAGGACGTGCGAAAACCCAAACTGGACTGGGAGGATGGTCTGAGATGCCCATCGATAGAAACTACCGGGAGAAGTGGGTAGTCGCAGGAACACATGCAGGCCACAACGTCTGGATGGCCTCCCCAAAGACGAGCACTGAGATTCACGGCACTCTCGTTGGAATCTCACTTGACGCCTGCAATGGTTGCATGAGATGCGTGAGGGTGTGTCCAGTTGATGTGTTTGGGGAGTGGAAGTCGTCCAATGGTACACTGGTGGCAGACCCAGTCCGTGAGAATGACTGCATCCTCTGCCTCGTCTGTGAGACCGTATGTCCGACAGATGCCATTGACATCCTCCAAGGCGAGGGTTCAGATGAAACCCTCAACTCTTTATTGCAGGGTTCTCACTAGCTTGTTCACGCGAGGTTGGAATCATGTTTGACATACTGCTCAGTGAAGATGAGAAGAAGCTCCAGAATGAGGTCCGTTTGTTCGTCAGAGACCGGGTCAGTCCAGAGACAGTCATCGCCATGGATGGCCGAGAGAAGGAGTATCCGTACGAGTTCATCAAGGATGCAGCCAAAGCCAATCTCCTCGGGCTGCGGTTTCCCAAGGAGTATGGAGGCAGAGGTCTTGGTTGGGTTTCAGAGATGGTTGCTCTTGAGGAGATTGGAGTTCTTGGAATCGCTCTTGGCTGTGCGTTCTCTCTTCCCAGTATCATAGGAGAGTCACTCCACCAGTTTGGCACACCTGAACAGAAGAAGCAGTACCTGCAACCTACGCTTGAGGGCAAGAAGATCTGCGGCGAGGGACTCACTGAGCCTCGTGGAGGGTCTGATTTCTTCGGCACGAACACAACCGCAAAGAAAGAGGGTGATGTGTTTGTTCTCAACGGAGAGAAGCGTTTCGTCGCCGGTGGTGTCGGTGCAGACTACTTCCTTGTGTACGCCAAGACTGACTTCAATGCGCCTCCCCACAAGTCACTGAGTGCCTTTCTTGTAGATCGCGACATGGGTGTTCAAGTCAAGGAAGAATACGAACTAATGGGTTGCAGAGGGATGGGGGCGGCTCGAATCATAATGGAGAATCTGGAAACTCCTGAAACGAACCTGGTCGGAGAATTGCATGATGGAAATGCAGTATTCAACGCCATGATGGTGCCTGAACGCCTGACATCTGCAGCTGGGCCAATAGGTATGGGACGGGCGGCCATCGAGATTGCTGCCCGATATGCCGATCGAAGAGAGGCCTTTGGGCGAGCTATAAAGAGGTTCGAGGCTGTGAGCTTCAAGATCGCTGACTGTGCCACTCAGTTAGACGCTGCGCGAGGCCTCGTCTATCGTGCTGCGAAGAAGGCTGACACGGGAGAGTGGTGCCGCAAGGAAGTATCGATGGCCAAAGTGTTCGCTACAGAAGCTGGATTCACAGCTGTCCATGAGGCAATGCAGATTCTAGGAGGCATTGGCTACACAGACGTGTATCCCATAGAACGTCTATATCGGGATGCCAGACTAGCCACCATATGGACAGGGAGCAACGAGGTCCAACGTCTCATCATACAGAATGAGGTATTCAACGAGATACTCTCAGAGGATAAGACTGCCAAGCGTGATATCGAACTCGACACTCCCGGCGCACACAAGACTGAGGAGAAGGTCTTCTCCGAGGATCCAGAGAAGTATCGTGTCTGAGGATGATTCCTTTCGAAGAACTTAAATCAGTAGCATGTTATTAACTATTGTGAATACATCTGAGATGAACGACTATGAGTAAGCTAGTATGTCCGAAGTGTGGGGCAGAAGTGTCTGTTCCCGTACACTGTGGAAGAGAGATGCATATTGAAGGTGACCAGCTGGTATGCTGGATGGGTGCCGCTTGTGGACATCAGGATGTCCCGGAGCACTGTGGCACAGCGATGGAGATTAAGTGATCTCCAGCAGTCCATGTGGGGGACTGAAGAATTGATCCTTGATGAGATACTGAAGAGAAGGAGTGGGCGGGCATTCGATAGCAGACCCATTCCGGACAAGATGCTTGAATCTATTCTTGAGGCTGGTCGCTGGGCGCCGTCATGTGCTAACACACAGGCCTGGAACTTCGTTGTTCTCAAGGACACCGACGCCCTTAGGAAAGCCCACGATGCACTCTCAAAGGGAAATGCTTGGGGAAAGACTGCTCCCATCATGGTTCTCGTGGCCGCCAAGGAAGATGGTGGTTGTGGGTCCCATGGGCTCCCGTACTTCACAATGGATGTCGGATTGGCCGTGGAAAACATGCTCTTGCAGGCAGTCCACCTCGGGTTGCTTGGTCATCCTACCGCTGGATGGGACGAGGAGAAGTTGAAACAGGACTTTGGTATTCCTGACGAGTATCGTATTGTCACTGTAGTCTTCTTTGGATATGAAGGAGAGATAGAGAATCTCGACGAGCGTACCAGAGAAAAGGAGCAGAAGCCAAGAACCCGCAGGCCATTTGATGAAGTAGTCCATTGGGACAAATGGTGACTAACATCTGGTCGGTCTCGCTATTCGAAAGAGTTAATCCGCAAGAGTCCTCGTTAGTATTTGCGAGGAGGAAGAAGTTTGCAGGCCGCGCCGAGTCTGGACCTTGCCCTCATTGGCCTACCGGGGATTCTACTCGGTATGCTGCTTGGCTATGTCTTCGGAGGCGCGAGGACTTTTCGTCCTGTAGACCGGGCCTGTCTTGGTGTCATTTCCAGCTTCATGGGGGGCATCATCATCTCACTCATACTGGGCGTGTACATGGAGATATCGACCGTCGAGATAATCTTCGTCATATCATCCTTCTTGGGTGGATATATCATGGGTGCCTTCTCGAATTGGGCTCCAACCAAGGAGCCAAAGAAGAAGCGTCATATTGTGTTCGATCCCGAAGCTGAAGATGAGGAGTTCGACCGTCAGCTTGAGGAGGCTCTTGGCGGTGGCGGTTAGCAGATACACAAGGTGGCCCAACAACAGTTAAAGGCACTCTCTCCATGGAGTTGCGAAACGCGAGTTCTAAGGAGGACTACGAGTTGCGAAGGACGCTACCACATCTCGTCTTTGTGTTCACGTTGACATGCATCCTCTGGTCGGCACTGCTGGTTCCAACCGATGCAGCCCCACCTCCTGGTTGGAGCGGAGATGACAATCTCGGCTTCCTACTTGAGGTCAATGGGATCAACGCCCATGGAGTAAATGCATCTCATCCAGTACCGTTCAATCTCAGCGCTCCATTGACATTGGAGTTGACGATTGAAACAGGCACGGACCTCACGATATACGAAGGCAGCTTTTCGATGTCTTATCTCGGCATCGCTATTGTGCCGCTCCAGGTCTTTGATATGAGTGGACTTGGTGTAATACCCGACTCCACAACATCGACTATTCTTAACACATCATTGCCGATTGGCAGTGCGCTTTCGTTCAACGGTCTTCCATACATATCGGGCACAATCACAGGTCGGTTCAGCTTCCTGTACGCCAACACTACGCATCCCACCCTGAACAAGACCGTTTCAGAGAACTTCGTGCTTAGGGTAGGGGGCGAGGGGCTTGCGGCTATTGTATCAGTCACTGGTCTCGTGACGGCTGGGTTTACGGCTATGTCTATCTTCTCCCTAATACTCGCTCTGGATGAGTTCCAGCGTGGCATCTTCGCGGCAAGGAAGATGAGAGGAGCAACACGTGGCTCCGATGTCGGCATACTCCCGACTGCTGCCGTATTGCGGCGCAAGCCCAAGAAAGGTGCTGAAACGGTAGATCGTGACGAGCTGATCAGACGCGTCAGTGAAGCCGCCAAACACGGTTGGGATGGGACGAAATGCCCGAAGTGCGGAAAGAAGTGGAAGAAGGAAGCTCCGACATGCCACAAGTGTGGGATTGATTCGGCTGCTGCCATGAGCTACTTCTCTGAGGATATAGCAGACTATGCCCCCAAGGCGCTGAAAGTCATTCGACCAAAGGCAAAGGTAACCGTTGGCCAACTGGGCAAGAAGCTCCGTCTGAAGCCGGACAAGGCGGGGGCACTAGCCGCAGCTCTGGTTGATATGGGAGCACTCCAGACAAAGAGCGTGAAGGTCCCCCTCAAGAAGGTGGCCTTCTCAGGGATGTCCCTGGCTGGAACATACTGGTCATGGATGCAGCTCATTGGTGGAGCGACACCTGAC
This sequence comes from Candidatus Thorarchaeota archaeon, assembly GCA_016839445.1. Taxonomy (GTDB): domain Archaea; phylum Asgardarchaeota; class Thorarchaeia; order Thorarchaeales; family Thorarchaeaceae; genus SMTZ1-45. Next base: position 32,833 of record JAEOUG010000032.1, on the reverse strand, counting down.
ATTGTCACTGTAGCACTGACTACGACTGCCGGCTTGGTAGTATCAGTTCTGATAGGATACTTCATGAACTTCCTATCTAGAGTCCCAGCTCTTGGCTATGACTAGGGCCTGCAGGAAGAGAGGGCACTAGGTCTGCCCTCCTTCCTCCAACGCGCTCATGAGATCCTACATGAATGGGCCCGCTAGAAGAACCCGTGGATGAGTGCGAAGACACCTACGCCGAGTGCGCCTGCTATCGGGATGGTGATAATCCAGGAGATGATGATCTCTCTTACCTGTTTCATCTGAACTGGGGCATTGGCCACCCAGCCCACTGCTATCAGCCCAGCAACAAGTACGTGTGTGCCGCTCAATGGCAATCCTAGTAGGGTTCCAAAGAACATCACCAAGAATACTGACACACTCGCTGAGAGCGCGGAGGATGGCGAGAGTGTGACAACCTCTGTTGCCAGAGTCCTTATCACCTTCCTACCGACAACAATGAGTCCTAGTGCCATCCCAACACCACCCACGAGCAGGGGTATGACCAAGGCTGGAATCGCCAATGGTCCAAACATTATGGTCCCTGAGAATGCTTCCTGATTGACGAGAGGCGAGACTGCATTCGCGACATCGTTTCCGCCTCTACTCATTGAGGTCAGGATGAGGAAGATTGCGAGGCCATATGACGCGAGACGCTCCTGGCGTTCAAGGTCTGCCAGGCCTCTCGCGCGTTCTTGCACTCTTCTTACTGCCGCGAACATCCCTGCGCTGATTAGGAATCCGATGATTGGGGAGAGTATCCACCCCGCAAATATCTCGAAGACCACGTACCAGTCAACTTGGTTGAACCCCCATTCCGAGTAGCCGAAGAAGGGAGCTGAAATCGCCACCCCAATTACAGAACCAACAATGCACTGGGTCGTGCTTATTGGTAGGCCTTTGGTGACGGACGCAACGAGCAGCCATATGGCCATGGAGATGAGAATGGCGAAGATCATACCTGTTGTCAATGCGGCGCCTCCTACTAGCTCAGACCCAACCTTCTCCGAGACATTGCTGCCAAGAAACACGGCTCCGAAGATTGTGATGGCGCCTCCTATTAGAACGGCTGCTCTGATTGTGAATACTCCTGCCCCTACCGCTGGCGCCATGGCCTCGTCGTTGCCGCCGATTGAAAAGGCCACAACAAACCCGATGACGAGGAGGCTGCCTAGTATGAGGAGGTCCGCTGCCATTATGTGTTTCACCCGCGGCTAGGAGTACTTGATTGCCAGAGTCCTGATGAAGTCACCAGTGTCCTCTGCACGCAGTGCGACCTGTAGAATCATGCGGCTAATGTAGTGAAGGAGATGGTTCTCCTCAGCATTGTAGTCATCATTGTAGAGCAGTTCCTCGACTAGATCGAACTGGTAGTCGCGAGCTTCTTCACGGACCTTGTCAATCTTGAATGAGATGTCGACAGCTCGCTCGAAGTTATCGAACAGATACTTGATGGCATCTTGGAGGAGGTCTGTGCAGATCCAGGTGCACTTTGCGAGGTCGGTCATCTTCCCAGGAGGCCGAATCTTTCGGGCAATCACAATCAGCCTCACCGCGTCCTCGGTGGCATCGATGATGCTATCCATCCTGACGACAAGCTGGTGTCTATCCTGAGTCTGCTGCGGCAAATAGGCCTTCTTGGAGAATATTTTCTCGAAGAGCTCGTCCTTCACTCTGTCTGCTTCTCTCTCAATTTCAATAATCTCGGAGCTCAGCTCTTTCAGGTTGTCATCCTCCCCCTTCGCCCAATCCTTGATGGCAACCCTCAGCTTGGCGCTGGCTGATTGCAGTAGTTTGCCGAGCTTCAGCAGGAGCTCGTCAGATTGCTCCTGTAGGCTCTTGTCTCCCAAGCCGAATATCTTTGAGAACGTTCCCATTGTGCAAATCCTCACGATTGTCGTAGTCATCGACCGCGCATCTGGGTCGGCGATATAGACCTACATTGACAGTGCCCTTGATAGACCTTGCGAAGTCGTCAATTCACGAGAATGCCCTTAATTCTGATAAGACCGGCTCCGATCTTCTCCTGTTTGCCTATCCTGAATTCTTTGAGGATGCCAGTTCTCTCGACGTGAGGTCCTCCGCAGAGTTCGATGCTGAAGTCGTCGATCCAGTAGACAGAAACTTCGTCACCGTAGTTCTCCTTGAAGAAAGCCAGAGCTCCCTTCTTAATGGCCTCCTCGTATGGCATTGAGGTATGCTGGACCTCAAGGTCCCTCTCAATGACGTCATTGATGAGGTCTTCTACCTGCTTCTTCTCGTCATCAGTCAGCTTTCGGGGGAACGTGAAATCGAATCTAAGTCTGTCCTTGGTGATGTTACTGCCGTTTTGCCGGACGCTCTCTCCAAGCACCTTCCTTAGCGCAGCCTGAAGGAGGTGAGTTGCTGTGTGAAGCTTGGTGATTTCCTCACTGTGATCTGCGAGACCTCCCTTGAATTTGCCCTCGGTCGCGGTGCGTGAGATCTCTCGGTGCTCCTCAAACTGCCTTCTGAACTCATCCATGTTGATTGTGATCCCTTTCTCCTCAGCAAGCTCCTTTGTCATCTCTAATGGCAATCCGAAACTAGTGAAGAGCAGGAATGCATCAATACCAGTGATAGTGCTGTTCTCGCTGTAGATGCGCTCGAACTTCCCGAGTGCCTTCCTCAGAGTCCGTCTGAACTTCTTCTCCTCAAGAGTCAGATTCTCCATTACGAAGTCTCTGTTTCTCTCGACTTCGTCGTAGATGTGCTTGTACATCTCAATTACAGTCTCTGTTAGAGTCTCCATGAAGCCTGAGCCAATCTCAAGACGGTCTGCGCTGTGGATTGCCTTTCTCAGGAGTCTGCGGACAATATATCCCTGTTCAACGTTCGATGGTGCTATCCGTCGGTCATCGGCCATGATCATTACTGCCGACTTCACATGGTCTGCGATGATTTTGATGAATGCATCATCGCTTTCAGTGAGTTCTCTTCCGGCAAGCTCTCGGATCTTCTCAATCAGGGGCACATATGCCTCAGTGTGGTATACTGTGGGTACTCCCTGAAGTCTGGCTGCCGTTCTCTCAACGCCCATCCCAGTGTCGACATTCCTCTGATCAAGAGGAGTGTAGGACCCGTCCTCATGCTTGTAGTACATCATGAAGACATCGTTCCAGACCTCGAAGTAGTGTCCGCACTCGCAACCAGGTCTGCAGTTCGGGCCACATGCTGGCACATCTTCCACCTCGATGAACATCTCAGTGCATGGGCCACAGGGGCCTGTCGCGCCAGCCGGGCCCCACCAGTTGTCCTCTTTCGGCAAGTAGAATATCCGCTCTTCTGGTATTCCTACTTCTCGCCAGAGCTTCACCGATTCCTCATCACGTGGCGCATCATCATCTCCCTCAAACACGGTGATTGAGAGCTTCTCGGGATTGAAGCCTAGCCATTTCTTAGACGTAAGGAACTCGTAGCTCCACTGAACCGCTTCCTTCTTCCAATAGTCGCCCAAGCTCCAGTTGCCAAGCATCTCAAAGAAGGTAAGGTGTGTCGCATCACCTACATCATCTATGTCGGTGGTCCTTATGCACTTCTGGCAATTCACCAGTCGCTTTCCCTGTGGATGTGGCTGTCCTAGCAGGAAGGGAACCAGAGGATGCATACCGGCGGTGGTGAAGAGAACTGTCGGGTCATTCTCAGGGATAAGTGACGCTGACGGAATGACTGCGTGCTTCTTCTGGCGGAAGAACTCGATATACAGCTTCCGTAGTTCATCAATCTTCATTGTCAATCACCGGCTGCATCTGGTCTGCTTTCGGCCACGAATTCGTGTCTTGCTTTAACACTTTCGAAGGAGCTGATGTCAGAAGAACAACGACATGAGGAGCAGCCAGCCTGTACCGATGGCGAGGTGCAGGAGCGCCAGCGGCGTGGCGGCTCGTGCAAAGGAGGCGAAGCTGATCCTATCACGCTCGTTCTCTGCTAGTGCCATTGCTACAAGGTTTGCTGGTGCACCGATGGGCAGTACATAACCGCCGACATTCACTGCAAAGACGAGGACGGCAGGGACGAGAGGAGCGGAGGCGGCGAAGCTGGCTGCAATCGGGGCGAGTACCACGGAAACAGGGATGTTGTCTATGACTGCTGACAGCAATGCAGGAACCCACACAAGAAAGCCCACGGCTATTCCCACGTTGCCTGCCACAATCGAGTTCACAGCCACCCCAATGTCATCAATGAACCCAACGATTCCCAATGCACCGACTAGGCCGAAGATCCCGATCAGGAAGAAGATTGTATTCCAATTGATCCGGGCTAGAATGTTGTCAACTCTCTCTCTCGTCATGATAAGAAGCAGGAAGGCCACAATTATGGCAACCAAGGCTGGCTCCACTCCAAAGCTCTGACCCCAAGTGAATGAGAGTGCGAGAATCAGTACCGCCACCAATGATAGATAGAAGTCGTTTCTTGACCTGATCATCTTGTGCGGAGCAAGTACGAAGACCTGATCGACAAGGTCCTCCTCGCTGTCCTTCATTTGCTCTGAGAAGAGCCTACGCGTAATCGGCAGTGTGACGAGGAGCAGAATGCAGGAGAGCGGCATGAGCGTGATGAACAGTAGTCCTGCATTGAAGCCGGTCGGGCCAGCCAGCTCAATGGTCTGCTCTGCGATGACGAGGTTTGGCACAGCCCCCACGATAGAGGGGATTGACGCGAAATTGGCGGTGACGGCCTCCGTGATGAGGAAGGGTTTGAAGTCCACCTCAAGAGCCTTGCATACCTCAATGGTGAGAGGGCCCATGATAAGCATGGTAGATGTAGTGTCGAAGACGAGGGAGATGACAAAGACGAATGCGATGAAGACTGTGAACAGCCTTCGGGTGTTGCCGCCAGTAGGCCGCGCCAACGTGAGCGCGATGTACTGGAACATGCCGGAGTTGCCCGCCACTGAAACAATGACCATCATTGCCACAATGAATAGAATGGTTCCCCACTCGATACTCTCGACAAGATGGGAGAATGTGGCGCCTTGTGTGTCGTTAACGCCGTGTGCAATCCATAGGACTAGTCCCGCGAGTCCCATTCCCGTCATTGACATGGCTGCCCGATTTACTTTCTCGCTTGAGATGACTAGGTATGTCCCAATGAACACAAGCATGATGAAGGTGCCTACGGGCTGCTGCATTGATTCATACCACTTTCCGACGTTGTATAGTCATGTGTCGATGGTCCCGATATTAGTAGCTGTTGCATCCTAAATCAGCGGCGAATCCTCGTCAGGATCAGTCCCGACGGCGTCATCCTGTATCTGTGCAATCTATCACTCAGCCAAGGATGTTTGTCTGTCCAGTTCAAGAACCTGTCATTCGAAAGGATACCGGCGTTGAGCTTCTGCGCGGTCTGAATGATCTTCAAGTCGTCATCAGTCCCTCGTGCAGCCTTCACTGATTCCACCTGTGACAAAAATGCCTGGAGGTCTTGCGGTCTATCTATGTTGTGTACCAACGCCGCTGATATGACGAAGATGGGCCGATATCCTGCGCTAATGAGGCTGTTGTGAGCGAGAAGCAGGTTCTTGACCTGGGGTCTGCCGTCGGTTGAGAGGTAGTATGCGACATTATTGCCATCCACTACTAGCCTCCTGAAGCTCCCCGCAGTGACATCGAGGTTTCTGCCCTTCTGTCTGCACTTGAGGATGTGCTCATCCAGCACATCGCGAGGGAAGAGACGGTCACAGTGTGGGCAACGAGATCTCTTAGGCAACAAGTGCGCTCTCCTTGGTCATGTGGCCAGTCTGGATGACGCTGATAAAACTACGGCTGATGTCGTTTCCATTTGCGCAATTCGTCAGTTTAGGAAGGCTAAATACCTGATAAGTGCATAGTTTGAGTTTGGCGTCATGTTTCCGCTGTGTCGTCCTCCCGGCGGCCGTAAGACGGAATATGGCGCCTCCTCCTTCTGCAGGTCATAATATGCCGAGGAAGAAGCTAATCATGAGTAGATAACCACTTCCGATGGCCAAGTGAACAATTCCGAGAAGAGTTCCAATCTTCACGAATTCGATGAAGGGTATTGGATCATGCTCTCTCTCTGAAAGCCCGATCACCACCATGTTGGCCGGCGAGCCGAGGGGGGTGAAGATGTAGCCTCCGATGTTCACAGCAAAAACCAAGGCCAAGGGTAGCAGAGGAGTGACTGACGAGATTGTGGGGTCGACAGCAATCGGAGCCAAGACCGCAGAAACTGGCAGGTTGTCTAGGAACGCAGAGAGCATTGCTGGAATCCAGACTAGGAATACAGTGGCGAACGCGGCATCGTTCCCAACTATTGGTGCGATTGACGAGGCCAGAGCGTCAATGAGTCCGGTAATGTCAAGCGCCCCTACCAATCCAAAGAGACCAACGAGAAAGAAGACCGTTGGCCAGCCCACTCTATTGAGAAACTCGTTGGCACGTTCATGAGCCAGCAAGAGAAGCAGACCTGCAAGTATCAGTGCAACCATTGGCGGCACGAGGCCGAACGCAGGACCGAGTGCGAAGCCAATCACGAGGAACACAATAGCAGCCGCCGAGATATTGAAGTCCCAGCGGTCCTTTATCATGGTGCTAGGATCAATGGAGAACACGGCGTCTGCCCGGTGCTTTTCGGTTTCTCCGAAGGTTGAGCCGTACCACCGCAGTAGGATGGGCAAGCTGACAACGAATAGGATGATGGAAAGGGGCATGAACGTGACGAAGAGGACACCCACATCAAGCTGAGTCTTGTCAGCAATGACGATATTGGGAACGGCTCCCACGATGGAGGGTATTGAGGAGAAGTTGCACACAATTGCCTCGGAAACGAGGAACGGTTTGAAGTCGATTTCCAAGGCTCTGCAGATCTCGATAGTGAGTGGAGCAGCTATCAGCATCGTAGATACGGTATCAAAGAACAGACTGATTCCTGACACGAAGATGAGAAAGGTGATGAAGAGTCGCTTGTGATCGCCTCTGCTCATAGCTGCGATTCTCAGGGCGATGTACTGGAAGAGACCAGAGGCGGCAGCAACGGACACTATCACGCTCATCGCGATGATGAAGATTATGGTGTCCCACTCGACATGTTCAATTAGGGTATGGAATTCGACACCTCCGATTGACCCTCCGAATACGGGCTCACCGACGAGTGCAATCCACAGAATCAGTCCTACAATGGCCACTCCTAGAAGGGACATCGCAGTCCTGTTCACCTTCTCGGTAGATATCAGAAGATAGGTCCCGATGAAGACAACTATGACAGAAAGCTGAAGACCGAAGAGGCTCTGGTAGGAAAAGAGGAGAGAAATCGCCACCACCGTCATCAGGGCAACACCAATCGCGGCGATGATTTCCCAGCCCGGCTTCTTCATGTTGCTTTTCCCATCTCTTGCTTCTCTCAAGCCTTGGCGCGAAAGACTGAGTAGCTCGTGATTCTGCTCACCCACTCATTAATGTGTCGTACTTTCCTCGACTAGTTGGGGCTGTCCCTGCAGAAGCTCAGCCTCTTGACGACACATACTCAAGCCCATCACAGATGTCTCCCTCAATGAATCCCTTCACTTCCACTCTTTCTTCGTCAACTCTGATTTCGGCAACGGCGCTCCTTGCGAACTCCTGCAGGTCCTCCTCTGCTGGTCTCCCGTACCCCAGGGGAACGGTCAGTGCAGTGATTCCATTGATGGTTGCTCTGGTTCTGACGTGGCTGTGTCCAGAGATTGTCAGGACTACACGGTTTTCACTCTTGAGAAGCTCTCCAGTACTTGTCGCTCCCATGAAGGCGCTGTGGAAATCCCATGGAAAGCGGTTCTTGTAGACAGTCAGCTCGCGAAATGGTAGATGATGTGAAACATACACAATCCGTTCCGTACGATCGGGCAGAGAATCGATGTCGTACTGTATCCGACGGTTGAACAAGTCGGTGGCTTCGCGGTCGGTGAAACGCCAGTCAACGCGAAAGAGGTCATACCAGACGGCCCCCTTGTGTTCTTTTCCCTCATAGCTCTCTATTGGGATGGCCATCTCCTCCCTTCTGAAGGAGTAATCATACCAGCCGATCGAGCCGACAAAGGCAGTGTCTTCTAGGATGATTGGAGCATCAGGAAGGTGGTGGAATCTCTGTTCCGCACAAACCTCGCCCAGAATCCTAGAGTACTTCTCCAAGGACCCTGGTCCCCCATCCTGCTCGAACCAGATGTCGTGGTTGCCTGCCACGTAGAAGTTCTCACAATTCTCAACGCGGAGGAGCCCGAGTGATCTTGACACGACGCTGAGGTGATCGCTGGTATCGCCAGCCACAATAAACACGTCAGGGTCTATTGCTTCTACTCTGTCCTTGATTGCAGCAAGAAGCAGATCATCTCTACTATCAGGCAACACGTGGAGATCTGAAACGGCGGCAATTCGCAAGGACTTCAACCACGAGGGGCAATGCCAGAGTATCTGCGTCTTAAAGGCATTGCATCATACCTCCCCTACCAAATCCTTGATATCACGATGTTCAGAGAAAGGCTCTCCCGGTTCTGAGGTGCCACAATGACGAATAGGATAATCGCAGAGCCTCCCCAAGAGGCCGATCCAACCGGTATCAAGATTGTATCGGACCAGAGTGAAATCACCGACACTTATGCTCTGTACCTTGATGACGAGAGCCATTCGTTCGACGGTATGGCTGAACAGATTGTGTTTCCCTCGTCCGAGGCTGAGATTGCCGCTGTGATGAAGAGGGCTTTTCACGATGGCTCTCCAGTGACCATTCAGGGAGGACGCACCGGACTCACTGGGGCGAGCGTTCCCCTCGGTGGGATTGCCCTCAATCTGGAGAGGCTCACTGGACTACTCTACATGGACTTCGATGAAGCAGCGAAGCGGTATACAATAGCTGCACAGGCGGGTCTCCCCCTTGAGGACCTAGTCAAGATGGTGGGTTCCCGTAATCTCACCGAACTTGACGGAAAGGGAACTGAAGCTCAGAAAGAAGCCTTGGCACGTTTCCTTGGTGAGTCTGGTGACTACACATTTCCTGTGGACCCTACCGAAACCAGTGCTTGGCTTGGAGGAATCGTGGCCTGTAATGCCTCTGGTGCCCGGACATTTCGATATGGTGCAGTCAGACCATGGGTGTACAGGATCAGGGTTGTGCTGGCAAATGGCGACATCCTTGACATTCGGAGGGGCGAGGTGAAAGCCGAGGGTGGCAGATTCGTCATAGCATTCAGTGATGGCACAGAACACGAAGTCGCAATTCCGACCTATCAGATGCCTAAGACCAAGAACGCGGCAGGTCTCTACGCAGAGCCCGACATGGATCTCATTGACCTGTTCATCGGCTCTGAGGGTATTCTGGGTGTGGTCACCATGGTGGAGCTTGGCCTAATTCAGCTCGAAGAGAGCATCATGACAGTCATGGCCTTCTTCCCGAGCGAGGATGACGCCGTCAATTTCGTATATGATGCACGAGACCCCGGCTCTCCAATCAAGATGGACTTCATCGAATACTTCGGTCCGAACGCTATCAAGATGATACGCGAGAAAGCAAGCTCCGCAGGCATCAAGGTTCCTGCGATGAAGGAGACCACGCATGCAATAGTGTTCTTCGAGTTCTCGTATACTGAGGATAAGATGGAGGAGACCGTAATGGGCTTGGAGGAGATGCTGAATCGACACAACACATCTTCCGAGTCAAGCTGGGCTGGTCTCGACAGAACCGAGCTCGAGAAGATGAAGACTGTCCGACATTTCGTCCCTGAAACTATCAACGGCCTAATCGCTCAAAGAAAGGCTCAGTATCACGATATCCACAAGATTGGGACTGACATGGCGGTGCCAGCGGATGCACTCAAGGACTACATTGCCTTCTATAGGTCAGTCCTCGAGGAGCAAGGAATGGAGTATGTGATATTCGGGCACATCGGCGATGGCCATCTGCATGTAAACATGATACCCAGAAACTCGGAAGAAGTAGAGCAGGGAATGCGGAACTACATGGCTTTCGCGAAGCGTGCAGTGGAACTCGGCGGCACTGTGGCTGCAGAGCATGGCATTGGCAAGTTGAAGAGGCCCTTCCTTGAGATAATGTATGGTGAGAAGGGCATCTCAGAGATGCAGAGCGTGAAGTTGTCGCTTGACTCCAAGTGGCTAATCAACAGGGGAAACATGATTCCCATTCCCGGGCAATTCGCTAGTGCTTAGATGCCAGGATCATTGCAGCGGCTCGATCTTCGGCCGCTCTCATCTTGCCACACAACTCAGGCTCTTCCACGCAGAGCACTTCACGGTCTCTGACTCCCACTAGTGTCCAGTATTGATGGAAAGCATCTTCTATGTCGTATCTGCCCTCTGCATAACAGACCACAATGGAGGTCACCAAGTCCTCCACTAACCTGTCTATGGTGCTCTTCCTTATCTTGACTCTTGCCCAGAAGTCGCACTTCCTTCCCCTGCAGGGGCCCTTGACCATGACACAATACTGAGCCATTCTCTTACTAATCCTTGAACTCTACCGTGACAAGGTGGGCACTACAGCTGATGCACGGGTCAAAGGCGCGGGCAATCATCTCAAACTGGAGTTCGATGTTGTCCATGGCTCTCTTGGCCAGAAGGTGTTCTCCGCTGGCTCTGATGAACTCCTCAATGTCATCCAGGAACATGGCAGTGGGAGTAATGAAGTCTGCAGCTGCGGTCTTGCCTTCCTTGATCTTGTAGCTGTGAATGAGAGTGCCTCGGGGTGCCTCCACAGCGCCAACGCCTTCACCAGTGTCCTGTGTTGGCACTGCCACTCCCGGTTCGTCGCTGTCCAGAAGCTTGTTCACGACTTCAATCACGCCCTCCAGTGAGTAGACTTGCTCTATAGCTTGCGCGTGATTGTTGTACAGAGGATTACGCAGCCAGCGGTCGCTGTAGAGCTTCTCGTACGCTCGCTTTGCCTTACCCTTCAGACGATTCCCGAGAAGGATAACTCGTGCGTTGGCTCCGACAGTGAACGGCTTATCCTTGTAGGTACCACGCTTCGCGAAGCTGTGGCTGACAACTCGTTCCTTGATTACCGTCTTGTATTTCTCGACGGGGTGCTCCTTACCATCAGAAGTCAGAAGCACATCTCCATAGTAGTCGTAGTCATCATGGGGCGGCTTGCAGCAGAGGAACTGCGTTTCACGCTCCATGTGGTCCGGGATTTCGAGCTGCGATAGGAGATCTATGGTCTCCATAGCAAAGGGAAGGAGTTCCAGCGCCTCATTCTTGAGCTCTATGAGCTCATCTCTCGTGGGGAGCTTCCCGAATCCCCCTAGGATTGGATTCTCTCCGTGAATCATCCTGCCACCCATCAGTCGCATGATCTTGTTTCCGAAGGCCTTCATCTGCAGAGCCTTTGTGACAGTACCTCCGTATTTGTCCGCCATCGCTACTGCATTGTCGTACCCGAGGAAATCTGGCAACGCAAGGAAGTAGATATGCAGACTGTGACTCTCAATCATCTCTCCGTGATGCATGAGCTGACGGTAGGTCTGCGTTATATCGGGAATCTCAACACCTAAGGCCTTCTCAAGCCCCCTCAGAGCTGCGTACTTGTGAGAGAGGTTACATATCGCACAGATTCTGGGGACTATGCTAAGGTCTTCCTCAGGGGTCTTTCCGACTACAAGGGTCTCAAAGAGCCTCGGCCCTTCGAGAATCCTCACTTCAACGTTGCTGATCTTGTTGCCCTGAATCTCTACCTTGATTCCTCCATGTCCTTCCACTCTGGCCAACGGCTCAATGATGATGTTCTCTTTGCCTGACATTGAATCTTCCTCCGCTATAGGTTCTCGATGTGCTTGAGGATCTTGTGACCCCCGAAGTTGTGAATACGTCTCATGATGTCTTTCTTCGTGATTCCAAAGCTCTCTAGGAGTTCGACGTGGCTCGCGAAGTTGGCATCCTCATTTGGCCCCCAGCAGCCCACGCACGGAAGACCATGTTCAGGGCATACCGCCCCGCATCCTCCTGCAACCAGCGGTCCAAGGCAAAACTTCTTCTCAAGCAGGAGACATGGTGTCTCATTGAGTTTGCACTCGTGACAGACTGGGTGTGGATAGGGCTCGGGAGTTGCACCGTGTATCAGCCTGGAGATGAGTGCAAAGGTCTGAGGGGCACTGATGGGGCATCCCGGGAGGTAATAGTCGATGTCTACAAATGCATCGAGGGGTTTCGCCTCCAAGGGTTCGGTGATGAACTGAACATCCCCGTAGACCTTCTTTAGTCTCGAGGCGAATTTTCCATCTCCCGTGTACATTGCTTGAGGTCCGCCACTGACTGCGCAGTTGCCCATCGCCACGAGAATCTTCGCACGCTTCCTGATCTCGAGCAGGTGCTCTCTCTCTTCTTCCGTGCTGACGCTGCCTTCCACAAAGGCCACGTCGAGTTCGCCCTCGACGGGGTTGCTCGAGGCCATGACGAAGGACTTGATGTCGACTGATCCGAAGAGATTCAGAATCTCCTTCTCTGTGTGAATGATGAGGAGCTGGTCTCCTGCGCAGCCTGTGAAGCCGTAGATACCTACCTTTGGCTTTGGTGCTTGTCGTTGTTCGTATGTGAAGGTCATCTCAAATCAACTCCCTGAAGTGAAGAGTGTCCCAGTATGTGAACACAGGTCCATCGTTGCAGGTGTAGAGGTGGTCTAGTGCGCAATGTCCACACTTGCCCACACCGCACTTCATTCTCCGTTCGAGCGACAGCTGTATCTGGTTCTTCGGTATCTTGAGTTTCAGAAACTCGTCAATCACAAACTTGTACATGACAGGCGGCCCGCAGACTACAGCAGTGGTATTCCTAGGGTCGATATCTGGAAGGTGTTTGAACAACTTGGTGACAACACCTGCATTCTCTGTCCAGGTCTCATCAGGCTTGTCAACAGTATAGAAGCAGTCAATGTCATCCCGCTCCTTCAACTGGAAGAACTCGCTCTTGAACAGAACCTCCGAGGGGTTACGAGCGCCATACATGAAGAAGACGCGGCCAAACTGATCTCTGTTGTCCAGAGCATAGTATAGGATTGAACGTAGCGGGATTACGCCCAGTCCGCCGGCCACGATGATGATGTCCTTGTTGACCATCTGGTCCAGCTTGAATCCATTCCCGTAAGGTCCTCTGATGTAGATGACATCATTGTCCCTCTTCTGGAAGAAGGCTTCAGTCACCTTTCCCATCTTTCTGACTCCCAGCTCGAGGATGCCCGGCCGGCTCGGAGTAGATGAGATTGAGAACGGTGCCTCTCCAACACCAGGGATTGATACCATGATGAACTGGCCAGGCTGATAGGTGAAGGACATCGCCCTGTGCATATCCAGATGACGGATTTGGAAAAACCGATGGTCCTTTATCAGATCATAGTGCCTGACAATCCGTGCTGGCTCCGGCAGATACGGGTTCTCTATCTGTTCCGATACATTCAATGCTTTGGCACCTCCCTTGCAGTGAGAGCCTGTGCCACCGTCAGGACATTGATATCCACAGGACAGGTGTCTACACACCTTCCGCAACCTACACATCCCGGCTGCCCATACTCGTCACCAAAGGACTTCAACTTGTGAGTGTACCAGAGCTTCAGTCTGTCGGCTCTCTTTGCCCTGAAGTTGTGGCCTCCCGAAACGAGACTATAGTCAACGAACATGCAGCTGTCCCAGACTCGCTCGCGTCTTCCTACGCTCTCGTTCGTTACATCAAAGACATCCGTCACGTTGTAGCAGTTGCACGTCGGACAGACCATTGAACACTGTCCGCATGACAGGCATTTCTCTGCGAAGTAGTCCCAGACCTCGCTGTCATGGCTGAGTTCCATTACGTCAGGCATGCTTCTGAAATCGAAGTCATGCTTGAACATCTTGTTCCTCTTCTCACGCCATTGAAGGTACTTCTGAATGTCTTCGTGCGTGACGTCCTCCTCAAAGAACTCCTCACGCTCGTAGATCATGTCGTGTCCCAGACTCGAACCCACCCATACAAGGTAGAACTCATCCAAATCGACGAAGAAGAGGTCAAAGCCCTCCTCTATGATATCAGTGCCTGTCGAATTACAGAGGGAGTTCTCGGTGGGAAGACAGGAGAACCCAATGATTGCGGTGTTCTTCCTGAGTCCTGCGTAGTATGGATCAACAGGCTTCGTTAGGAAGATATCATCGAGCTTAAGGAGGCCATGTATCTCACATGGGTGTACTCCTAGGACTACTCTGCGTTCAATCATCGAGTAGTCAGGATAGAATCCTCTCTCATCGAAGTGAAGCATTGTGAACTTCTTCGGATGGAAAAGCTTCTTCAGTGGGATAATCGGGTGCGCTCCTCCCAGTTCCACTTCCTTCAGGTCATGCACCTTGTCAAATGTGAGGACACCTCTACGCCTAACAGGACCGTAAAGAGTGCCAAACTTGTCGAGGCTCTCAAGGAAGACCTCGAGGTACTTCTCTTGCATTTTCAGTATGCGCATCTGTGACACCGTACCGACAGCCGTTCTCTGGGACGTCGAAGGGTTTCGAGTCACCCCGGTTAAGGCTTTTTCCTTAGCACCTCATGTTATTCTACTTACCAAATGACTGTTTGAGTAGTATGTGCTCTGAGTGTGTATCACCTGAAGAACATAACATCCTAAGTTCTCTGAAGCCAGTGATTTCCACAGCCGCAGATTTGTATTCTGCGTTAGAGGGTTGGTTATGACGGTGAGATGCGGCGCCTGTGGATCAGAGAAGGATGTCGAGTACGTCTATGACTCTTTCTCGTTGGCCGGAGAGTACCGATGTAGCAGCTGTGTGAACAAAGGATTCCCTCCTGAGGCTCGGATTGTCAAGTTCGTCGACAAATCTCATCCCCTGAGGCCTGCATACTTCCTCAATATTGAGTCTGAGGCGGATCTAGACGTATTAATGGACGTAGGCACACGGGCCCAGAGGACTGGAGTGAACTGCATCGAGGCATGCTTCTACACAGCACGAGGAAAGCGAGTGGGGCCGTCTTCTCTTACTTTGGGCCATCCAAGTAGCATGCTCACGTTCAGGGAGCGAGTTGACCAGCTCCGTGTCTGGCTAGCCGCCTCCGAGGTCATGCCCAGAAGTCATCCATGACCGATTCCTCTTTCCACTCATTGATTAGCGTTAAACACAACCTATCGCTATGGAAACCGCAACATTCGGCTCTGGCTGTTTCTGGTGCACGGAGGCAGTCTTTCAGGAATTGAACGGAGTGAAATCCGTCATTTCAGGCTATTCGGGCGGACACGTTGAGAACCCCTCATACAGACAGGTCACTACAGGACGAACCGGGCACGCTGAGGTCGTGCAGATTGAATTCGATCCACACGTCATTACCTATGAGGAGATTCTTGAGGTCTTCTTTGAGACCCACGATCCTACGACGCCCAATCGACAGGGCAACGATGTTGGCCCACAGTACCGGTCCATCATTCTCTACCACGGCGACGAGCAACGTGAGATCGCCGAGCGAGTGAAGGCCAAACTTGACAAGGCCGGCAAGTGGAAGCGATCCATTGTCACTGAGATTGTGCCCTTCGAAGTCTTCTATCCCGCTGAGGACTATCATCAGGACTACTACCGGAGCAACCCAAGCGACGGGTACTGCCGTTACGTGATTCGACCCAAGTTGGACAAGTTCGAGAAGGTCTTCAAGCTCAAGCTGTCCAAGTAGATTCCAAGAACAGCTCTTGCTGACTTGGTCATCTATCGATGCATCTAAGAGATGCTCTGTCTCCGTCGTATAGAGTGATGCTGTTGAAGTCAATCAAGATTGGCACTGCTAGAAGTTCTCCAGGTAAGCTCACCTACGGCTACTTCGATGGAATCGACCTTCCAACGGGCACCGTTGATAGGCTGCCTGTCATGATTGCCCAAGGGACACAGGACGGACCGACGTTCTTCCTCACCGCGAATGTCCATGGCAATGAGTTGACAGGTGTCGCTGTCATCCATGACGTTGTCACGGAGGATCTGGCCAAGGAGCTCAAGGGTACGGTTGTTGCCATCCCAACGGTGAACCCGTCCGCCCTGCGACTCTTCCAGAGGACCTCCGAGTATGGCGAGGTAGACCCCAATAGGCTATTTCCCGAGGGCAAGTTTGCCAAGAAGGATGAGGAGGATGAAGACTCCAAATACCCCAAGCCGTACGAGCAGATTGCCGCAAAGATCTACGCCTTCATTGAGAAGTACGGTGACTTCCATTTGGACTTCCACAATCACAGTTACCGTTCGCTTCCCTATGCAATCGTGGACAGAATCTTCTACGATGATGAAGAGGACAGGAAGGTGGCCACTGAGCTGAGCATGAGGCAGGAGGAGATGGTGGACGCATTTGGAGCTGTGACAATGAGTGACTTCCCTCCCAAGAAGTACATGAATCTCAAGTATCACAGGTCGCTCTCAGGGTCCGTGTTGAACAATCTCAGGATTCCGGCCTTCACCGTTGAACTCGGAGGAAACAGTGTGATACTCCCTGACATTGTCGCAGGCTCTGTGAAGGGGACGAGGAATGTCCTACGGTGGGCGGGTATGCTCACTACACCGAAGGAGAAGATCACAGAGTGGAAGGTTCCCAAGCACTCGGGACGCATTCGAAGATTCGAGCATCCCCGCGCGAAGCATTCAGGCATTATCAGGTTCTTAGTGAATCCTGGTGACAAGGTCACTAAGGGTCAGCCCATCGCAAGTATCACAGATATCTACGGAAGGTTTCTTGGAGACGGCTACATCCGGACGGAACACGACGGATACGTAACGGTTCTTAACTCAAGAATGACGGTCTATCCAAATGACCCTCTAGGAGAGATAGGAATCGCAGACGATGCGGATTTGGTTGCTCCCAACCCCTTGCTCAAGGAGTAGCCTCCTGCAAGGGTCTTTATTCTCTCCGACATTAGATGTCATGAGGATGATTTGAATAAGTCAAGAGCGCGATAGGTACGTTCTGGGGCCCTACTCAGACCTCAGGTGTGACTTCTGCGGTATCAGTGAGAGTCTTGACTGGATTGAAACGTCGGATGGCCACATCTACTGCTCCGAGGAATGCGTAGATCTGGCAGGTGAGAAATCTGCTAAGGCATTTCGCAACTTCATGATTGCACTTGGACTTGTGCTACTTCCATTGTTCCCTGTTTCTCCATTGATCTTAGTAGTCTCAGTCCTCTTTTTCCTACTAGGCGTATGCGTCAAAGGTAGTGAAGCGATTAGAGAATCAGGAAGAGCGTACGACCATTTGGCTCTGATACAGTGCCTATATTGCGGTCATATGAACCCACCAAACAGCTTGCGATGTCTGAACTGCGGAGGGCCAATCCATCGAGAACTCGCTGCGACAGAGATTGTCCGAATTAGACGACAAAGCGCAGCTAGAACTTCTCGCGTAAAGTGCCCAAGCTGTGGAGCTGTGTACTCGTACGGCAAGGATAGTATCTCTCGAGCTGGCGAAGTCCCGTGTCAGAACTGTGCGAAGCCTATCCGTATTCCTGCCGAGAAGATGCCGCGAGAGAAGATAGGACCCAAGGTGAGTCCCCGGGAGCTGCGCAAGGTACGTAGGACCACAAAGCGGCTCAGATGCCTGCACTGCAACGCAATCTATCTCTATCAACCCGATGACATGTCTGAAACAGGATTGGTCCGTTGCCAGAACTGTGGTAAGCACTTCAGAGACCCTGACCGAGAGTTCTTGTAGGTTTGTAGGTTCATCCCAAGCATCTGAAGCTATGAGTCTGAGGACTAGTTCTGTGTTCATCTGCCTCTCTCCTCACTGAGGGCTCCTACGGCACAAAGGCGTGCATTCTGATCAATCCTGCGAGATCCACGGCTGGGTGTGAAAATCCTTGGTTTGTGTAGTGCGCGACACCAGAACTCAGATATTCTACCTCGCCTCTCTTAGCTACGAGGGAGACAATGGGCCGTATTGGCACTGGAATCGCTGTATCTTTGATTGCTCTTCTTGTCCTAGCCCATGCCCCGTCCACTGCTCCCGCACAGGAGTCCGTATACGATGTCTTCGGTATCCCTCGCATTGATAGAGTGGTGTACAAAGTACTTGAGGATGAAGACATCCGCGTACTTGCGCTTCAAGCTGGCGAAGCCGAGATGCATGCAGGGTATATTCCCCCTCAACACATGACTCTCTTGGAGAGCGATCCTGATCTGGACGTATCTCTGTCCTACGAGAGCAGCTTCTGCGTCATCGCCTTCAACTGCCGGCGATACCCATTGAATCTCAGTTCATTTCGCCAGGCCTTTGCCTCTGCATTCGACAAAGAGAAGGCGGTCAATGATGTATGCGACGGCTTTGCCAAGGCTCACGACTCCATCATTCCCTTCTGCAGTCCCTGGTGTGCAGAAGATGAGTTACCACACCACTACTATTCAGCAGACTCGGCACGAGCGGCTCTGATTCTAGACAGGAATGGCTTCAGGATCAACCCGGTTACAGGTTACAGACGAGCTCCCGATGGCTCTGAGTTCAACGTCACAATACGACACGGCTCTGGTGTTGAATCACTCAGTCAGGTCGCACTACTCGCGCTAGAGACCCTAGATGCACTCCAGATTCGGGCTTCTGTGGCACCCATCTATGCCGCGGAGTCAACCTATTCTGACCCGGGAGTGAGCTTTGACATTCTTGTCGAAGAACGAACGGTGGAGCCTAGCCGCATCGACTGGCTTGTTCATGAATTCAGCAGCTCGAATGCTCATGACTCGCTTCTGAGCCTGACAGGGTTCTCCAATGCATCCTTCGACGAGCTTGCCCACAATCTCCTGTCCTCGATGAGCATAGAAGCGGCCAATGAGACTGCGAAGCACATGCAGATAGTCCTGCAGGAGAACGTCCCCCTTCTTGTGGCATACCAGAACAGAGGGTTGCAGGTCCTGAGAAACGATTGGTACACTGGTCACGTGTTTGATCGGTTCGGCCGTGTTCACAACCGGGGAACGCTCCTGAAGATGTACAATGCGGAGGGCTATCCTGGCGGCACGGTCCCTATCGGCATTGACCGCCCACTTGAGAGTCTTAACCCCTTCCTGCCCGACTCGGATATAGGCGCTTTTCTCTCTGGTCTCCTGTTCCCGCGGCTCCTTCAATACGATCTATCGTATCAACTGACTCAGAATCTGGCAACGATAGCTGGAGCGGCCACTCATGACGACAATCCGAATGTCCCTCTAGGCCACTCCAGATACACGTTCTCCCTCAAGCAGATGGAATGGAGCGATGGCGGACTAGTCACACCTGACGACATTCTATATACTATTGATGCTCTCAAGGCGCAAAGCTACTTGCCCAATGAGCTCCGGTGGGTCCGAGAACTCGCCGAGGTCACGGTCTCAGACAGTGGATCGTTGGTGGTGGAGTTCTCTTCTTGCTCTCTGTGGAACTTGTTTGGCATAGGCTTGATGCCCATTGTGCCTCTGGATGCCGTGAGCACTCCTGATGTGATGTCCTGGAATCCTCTTCGATACAATGGTCTGTCCTGTTCTACCTCCGGACCCTTCTCATTCACTGATCTTGAGATATCTGAGTTCTATGAGATTAGTTCGACAGAGTACGGAGTCGGGTTCTCCGCTGGAACCTATGATGGAGCCCGAGTGGACCCATGGCTGGATAGTCCTATGAACTGGTTGCAGGAAGGATACCTCGGCTCCTCTCTTCTGATCTTGCTTGGATCACTGGCAGGAAGTCTCTCTCTTGTTGCAGTAGGAGGCCTAGTCTTGAGACGGAGAGGCATGCCCTTGAGTGGAGTGGACATGATTCGCGGAGCCATTGCAGCTCTTGTCGTGTGCAGCTTCTGCGTTTCTCCGTTGTCCATCCAGTACTACACCGCAGTGAGCAAACCTTACTTCTCCTGGGGAGTTTCGGTTGGCGACGCCTTTGAGATGGAAGTCGGCTTCCGCGGATATTCCTCGGGCAACTATGTCCCCGACGTATTTCGATATGCAGTACTTGAGGGATTAGTGATACGTGTGGAAATAGCGGCTCTTGGACCGCTTGACAGCGCTATCACGAGCGAATCGGGTCTTCGGAATCTCATGGAGCGAGAGAAGGTGCACCTAACCAGTGATATCTCCTCCTCCGAAGTAGAGTCCCTTCTCGAGCTACTTCTGCCCTACGTTTCATCGTCCATACTGCCATTAGGTGATTGGGATGCCCTCGGGCGTGTCTTCGACTTCCAAGGCAGCCCCTATATGGCCACCACGAGTTTCGCCTTCGAGATTGGAGGTCACTTCGCCTTTGGCTATTACTCATACATGATAGACTGTGGGGGCGGCTGGCAATCGGAGATCTCTCTCACGAACGGATTTCCGAGTGTAATCCAGATCTGGTCTTCGTGCTACGGATATGGTGGTCAAGTATCCTACATCCTTGCACTTGAGCTGGTATGAGACACTGCAATCGGATGCTTTGCTGGACTTCCCGTCAGTCGCGCCTATGTTCCCTCAGCATACGCTTTCGCGTACCTCTTCTGTTCCTCAGTCCACTCGTCGATGGCGATGCCCATGGTTTCCAATTTCGCCAAGGCCGTTTCGTTGTCAAGTTCCTTCGGGAATTCGTAGACTGCGGGCTTGAGGTCCTTACCATTTTTGGTCAGCCAGATCATAGCATTCAGCTGGCTAGAGAATGATAGGTCCATGACCTCGCTTGGATGCCCTTCAGCCGCGGCCAGATTCACAAGCCTCCCCTCGCCGAGGAGATAGAGGTGTCTGCCGTCCTTTGTCTCATATTCATCGAGCGCATGTCGAACACGCTTCTTGCCCTTACTGAGAGTCAGAAGGTCTGGCTCGTTGATCTCCACGTTATAGTGTCCCGCATTGCCCATGATGGCACCGTTCCTCATGAGCTTCATGTGCTCTCCCGTGACCACATCCTTCATACCTGTGGCCGTGAGGAACACGTCGCCCTTTGCAGCCGCCTCATTCATAGTCATTACCTGATAGCCATCCATTCTAGCCTGCAGCGCTCTCACAGGATCCACTTCAGTGACAATGACATCTGCCCCGAGCCCTTTCGCACGAAGCGCCATCCCTCGACCGCAGTAGCCATAGCCACCAATCACAACGGTCTTTCCAGCAACGAGAATAGCCGATGCTCGAAGTAGTCCATCAAAGACGCTCTGTCCAGTTCCATATACGTTGTCGAATAGATGCTTGGTATCGGCATCGTTCACAGCCATGATGGGGTACTTGAGGGCCCCGTCGTCAGCCATGGCCCTTACTCGGATGACTCCCGTGGTCGTTTCCTCTGAACCGCCGAGGAGATTGGGTATGAGTTCCTCGTGCTTGTTATGAAGGGTGAAGATGAGATCTGCCCCGTCGTCAAGTGTCAGAGTTGGCTCTGTCTTCAGTGTCTGCTCGATGCACCAGTAGTACTCCTCGTTGCTGAGGTTGTGCCAGGCGAACACTGGCACGTCATTGGCTGCCAGGCCTGCGGCCACCTTGTCATTGGTAGAGAGTGGATTACATCCTGACCACGCGACATCTGCTCCCGCCGCTCGAAGAGTTTCGACAAGAACTGCAGTCTCTTTTGTCACATGCAGACAGCCGGCAATCCTCATGCCCTTGAGGGGCTGTGACTTCGCATACTTCTTTCTCAGATGCATGAGCACAGGCATGTGCTTCTCTGCATAGTCAATCAACATCCTGCCTTCTTCGGCCAATCCAATGTCCTTTACCTTGAAATCAGTCATCGCAACCAAGACCTTGGGCAGGTCTGTTCCATAAGAATCTGAGGATGAGGCGCTCGGTGCACAAGATATCACTCAAAAGGACCAGATGGCGCCTCGGCTGGCCTACCAAGCCAGTGATTCCTCCAGAGTCCGCGATTCAGATACCAAGCGATGATGACCGCCCAGAGCACAATCATCGCTCCTTGTGTCAAGTTGAGTGCCATCCAGAAGGCATCTCCGAGACCAAGTCCAGACACAATGAAGAACTGGACTAGTGGCCCCATCACGTCAAATGGGTTCACCCATGGCCAGAGGATCGGGTTGTACCAGTGCATGGGGTAGTCGAGCAGAAGATGTGACCAGACTCCGATGAGACAGGAGGCAACCAGGGCTGGGGTGACTCTGCAGGCATCGTCCAGATCTCCTTTGTCCACACCGAAGAAGAGAGAGATTATCGGCGCGTAGAACACACGAGTGACGAAGACCGCGAGGAGTAGGCCAACCGTTGACGCGCCAATCAGACTATGCAGTAGCAGATGGTCTGGAAGACTGGGGAAGAAGACCCACATGAGGGGTACCTCAATGTCAGGTATTACTGCCCCTACGACGACACCCGGCAGAATCAGCCTCCTGTCCAGTTTCGAAACAACGAATGCAAAAGGGTAATGGAACGGAGTGACAGGCATGAACAGCCCCACAACAGAAGTGGGTTTGTTGGTATTTCAATAGTCTTAAAGACGTAACATTGTACTGCACGTGCAAGGTGCGCAAAAGTGGGCCTCTACGAGTTTGATGGAAAGAAACCCAGGATTGATCCTGATGCATACGTGTCTCCTCGTGCATCACTTATCGGTGACATCGAGATTGGCGCTGACTCCAGTGTCTGGGAGTTCGCAGTGCTTCGAGCGGACATGAACTACATCCGCGTTGGCAAGGGGACGTCTATTCAGGACAACGCCACCATGCACACCACGTTCACGAATCCAACCATCATTGGCGACTACGTAACGGCAGGCCACAATTGCGTAATCCATGCCTGTGAGATTGGGGACCGCACTGTAGTGGGCATGGGCTCAATCGTGCTGGATGGTGCCAAGGTCGGCAATGACTGCGTTATTGGAGCGGGCTCTGTTGTCACCAATGGGACAGTCATTCCTGACGGCAGTCTTGTCCTAGGCACCCCCGCGAAGGTTGTGAAGGAGGTCTCTGAGAATATGAAGGCTGCCTTCCTCACCGGCGCAGAGCTATACGTAGAGCTTGGCAAGAAGCATGCCAGTCGAGAGAGATCCAAGTAGCACTCTGAGTCTGCGAACACAACTAGTCGAAAAAGAGACGCACGCGGGAGCATGAGCTCCCGCAGTTCTTCCTACTTCATTCCTCGTTTCTTGAGTTCGGCCTCTCTGAGCTCCCTTCTAAGCACTTTTCCAACGGCGCTCATTGGCAGGCCGTCGACAATCTCGACCTCCTTGGGCCGCTTGTACCCTGCCATCTTGTCTCGTGCCCACTCGATGAACTCCTCTGGTGTGCCCTCCACTCCGTCCTTAAGGACAACAAAGGCCTTGACGAACTCGTTGCTCGGATCATCCTCGCGCGGAATGCCGATTACAGCCGTGAGCTTGACCTTGGGGTGTTCGAAGAGCATGTCCTCAATCTCACGTGGATATGCCTTCAAACCGCCTACATTCACCATGTCCTTCTTGCGGTCGCTAATAATGGTGTACCCCTCATCATCCATGAAACCGATGTCGCCAGTCAAGAAGAAGCGCTTCCCGCCAATCTGGCGGAAGACCTTCTCGTTCTCCTTCGGCTTGTTCCAGTAGCCCTGCATAACCTGCGGCCCTGAGATGGCAATCTCACCGGTCTCACCGATGGGAAGTTCTTTCTTGCCGGTCTCAATGTCTACAATCTTGCAGTAGGTGTCTGGAACAGGCAACCCAATCGAACCGAACTTGCGGTCGCGCTTGTTTGTTGGATTGATGTGCGTTACAGGTGAGGTCTCTGTGAGACCGTAGCCCTCGAAGAGAATGGCTCCGGTGACGGCCTCGAAGTTCTTGGCGAGCTCAGGTGGGAGGGGCGCCGCTCCCGAGCTGCAGATCTTGACATTGGTGAGGTCGAAGTCTCTGACTTTCGGATGGTTCACAATGCCCGCGTAGAGGGCTGGAACGCAGTTCAGAACGGTTCCCTTCGTGTTCTGGAGTTCCTTGAGCAGGTCGGTCATTGGTGGTTTTCCAGCTCGGGGGTCAGGGACACAGACAAGCTGCCCTGCCAGGTAAGTTGACATGAGCAGCGTCAGGGTCAGGCCGTAGCTGTGGTACCAAGGTAGGGCACCGACGAAAACCTCCTTGCCGAAGTGCATCTTCCCATGGTCAGGGTGGTCGTCTTCCTCCAACCAGACGTACTCGTAAATCTGCATGACGTTGGAGTACAGGTTACTATGAAGTAGGGCCGCTCCTTTTGGCACCCCGGTTGTCCCGCCAGTATACAGGATCAGTGCGACGTCCTCCTTGGACTTGACTGAGACCGTAGGTGGCTTGGCTTCATAGTTGGTCATGATGTCGTCATAGAAGACCGTCTTGTCCTCCTCATAGTATGGGCTCTTCGGGATCTTCCCCAGGAGCCCGCCAATCATGGCCTTCGCCTTGGGCAAGAATGCCTTTGTGCCACAGACAATCACTTTCTCAACGTCGGTGTCCTTTACTCCCTCGTAGCACGTGGGAGTGAAGGTGGGATGGTCCAGGACGAAGATTGCCTTAGCTCCTGAGTCCTTGAGCTGGAAGTTCAGCTCACCCGCCTTGTACAGGGGATTGCAGGTCACCGCAGTTGCTCCGCTCTTCAGGACGCCAAAGAAGACAGCCGGGTAGTGTGGCATATTCGGCATGAAGATGGCGACCTTGTCCCCCTTCTTGATTCCCAGACTTGCCAGGTAGTTGGCAATCCGGTCCGCAGCATCTCTCACTTCAGCATAGGTGCGTGTCACGCCCATGAACGAGGTGTACGGCATGTCACCGTGGTCGTCCGCGGCCCTGTCCAAGATGGCGAACAGTGGCTCGTCAGGGTACTCCAAAGAGTGGCGTACCTTCTCCGGCCAACGATGCTTGTGCCATAGTTGTTCTTCCATGTGTTTGCTCCTCTCCTTCTTTAATTCAGAATCTCTCTCAGATGTGATTGAGGTGTAACTGGA
Organism: Candidatus Thorarchaeota archaeon; assembly: GCA_016839445.1. Lineage (GTDB taxonomy): Archaea > Asgardarchaeota > Thorarchaeia > Thorarchaeales > Thorarchaeaceae > SMTZ1-45. Next base: position 7,983 of record JAEOUG010000032.1, on the reverse strand, counting down.
AGTAACAGCAATCGTACCTGATATGTCCTTCCCCGCGTCTGGGCATAAGAAATAAGATGGGATTTGCGGGTTGTTGAGCATTAGGACTCTCATTAGAAGAGGGAGAACACTTGGCTAATCATGGAGTCATTGAGCAGTCTGCTGGCAGTCTTCGGCAGCTGGCGGAAACAGGACAAGAGGTCATCGGGTACATATATCCTCACACTCCATTGGAGCTGATATTGGCACACGGCATGGTCCCATCACTCCTAAGGGCAGTACCAGGAGTGCCCAGCGGATACGAGGCTAGCCTTCAGACGTTCGCGTGTTCGTATGTCCGGAACCTCTACAGCCTTAGAGAAGATGATCAGGCGGGCCCCTTGGCTGGGATTCTCTTTCCCAGCAACACGTGTGACTCCCTTCAGAATGTATCCGATGTCTGGACGGTCCGATTCCCTGATGACCGACTGCTTCGTCTTACATACCCGGTTTCCTACGGAGATCCTGACACGGATGCAGCCATCGAATTCCTTACAGAGGAGATTAGGCTCCTGAGCGATAGGATTGGGAGCTACTTCAACCGTCGATTCTCTCTACAAGCATTCGAACGAGCTGTCGCGATGGTGAACCAGTTCCGAGATGCAGCCAGATTCATCTATGCTGCCCGGGCGGCACAACCAGATGTGATAGCGTACTCTCAGGTGGCCCGACTCATCAGGAGCTTCTTGACTGCGCCAACCGTTTCTTCGGTTTCAGACGTACACAACACAATGAATGACATTCGGAATAGCCTGGATGACTCGGGTATACTCACATCGGTCGAAGAGATACAGCAGGCATTAGAGGCCCGCAGCTTGCCCGCCACTCCGATAGAGCCCCTCGGAGAAGGTCCGAGGATTCTCGTCGCTGGGGGAATGGTTGAGCCGGAGTCCATCAGTGCATTGGTAAACGGAATCCCTTCTGTCACAGATACAATCATTGTTGTGGATCTTCTGTCTTTTGGCTTCAAGTCAGTCTTCACCAGGAACATTGATTCCACAGAAGACCCATTCCGTCAGATGGCAGCGTCAATACTCTCTGCCCCAGGGGAACCCACACAGGAGGGGCTGAGAGGAAGGGTCCGCTTTCTCACAGATCTTGCTAGGTATCTACGCATTGACGGAGTCATCATCTTCGAGCAGTCCTTCTGCGACCCAGACCAGTTCGAGGCTCCTTCGATAGAGCACTCGTGCAGAGAGGCGCAGGTTCGCACCACGAGAGTCCCAATTGACCCTGAGCTGAGCGATCGTGCTAGGATGGAGGTTCGGATTCAGAGCTTCTTGGAGTCACTAGAAGAGGGAGGAGGCAGGACCAGATGAGCAGTGGCAAGGAAGAGAAGGTATACCGTCAATTGGAGTCGAACTCGCTTCTCCAGCAAATCATGTTTAGATACATGCTCGAGGGCCATGCAGCGAGCGAAGAAGGGCGTCTTGCGTGGGTGACGTCCGGCTTTCCGGTTGAAATCCCCGTTGCTATGGGCGTTGGCGTGAGCTACCCAGAGCAATACGGAGCTGTCGTCGGTTCTCAGAAGGTCGGGCCGATGATTTGCGGGTTCGCAGAGGACATTGGCTACTCTCAGGAGTTGTGCTCCTATGCGCGAGCTGGAATCGGTTCTGCCCTGAAGCCAGAAGAGAGCCCAATGGATGGCATGCCGCCGCCCCAAGCACTCTTGGCATGTAACAACATCTGCGGAACGGTTCTACGATGGTATGACGCTGTTTCTGAAATCACTGGAGCTCCCGTCCATCTCTTTGACACGCCTCCATTGGAGAACGGCCAACCCCCACACCACAAGGAATACGTGAAGAGAGGCATCACAAAGCTCGTCGACTTCCTATCTCGGACCTTCAATACATCACTTGAGGAGGACAAGCTGAGGGAAACAGCTGAACTCTCCTCCAAGGCCATCGGACTTTGGACACAGTCACTTGAGGCGTGTAAGTCGACGCCCTCTCCCCTCAACTGCGCAGATAGATTCTTGGCGATGGCGCCTGTGGTGTCAATGAGGGGTACTGAGCACATCATAGACTTCTACCAGACCTTGCTTGACGAGGTTCAGATGCGAGTCAAAGAGGGGCTGGGGGCAATCCGCGATGAGAAGGTGCGGCTCCTCTGGGACAACATTCCTCCATGGCACGCAATCTTCAAGTTCTTCAATGGGCTGGCGGCGAGAGGTGTAGTCTTCCCTGCTGATACCTACACGCACGCCTGGTCCGGCTCCATCCAGGGTGATGATCTCTTCGACAGCGTGGCGACAATCTACTCGAACGTCTACCTCAACAAGGGTCTGGAAGCTAAGGTGGACAAGATGTGTGAGCTCATCAAGGACTACAATCTGGATGGATTCGTCATGTTCTCAGTGAGGTCATGCAAGCGCTATTCGCTTGGTCAGCTCGTATCAAAGGAACTTGTCACCGAACGTACTGGGGTACCCGGCGTCGTTGTGGAAGGTGACATGGTGGATTCTCGAGTATTCAGCATGGCACAGATTGATACCCGGATTGAAGCACTCCTTGAGATGCTCGTCTAGGAGGAGGAACATGTGAGCAGGAAGACTGGCATTGGACTCGATGTGGGCTCGACTACCACCAAGGGTGTCCTAGTAGATGCCGGATTCTCAGTTCTGGCGAAGTCACTAGTGCAGACTGGAGCCTCAGCTGTAGATGCGATACAGAAGGTTCTTCGTGAGATAGAAACTGAGGCAGGCCAATCAATTGAGTCAGTACCTGTGGTGAGCACAGGATACGGTAGGAAGCAGGTTGAAGGTGCCACCAAGTCAGTGACCGAAATCACCTGTCATGCCGTCGGAGTCCACTCCATCAATCCGGCCATTAGATTCATAGTCGATGTCGGAGGTCAGGACTCCAAGGTCATCCGCCTCGGGTCAAATGGACGCCCTGAGGACTTCGAGCTGAATGACAAATGCTCAGCTGGCACCGGGAGATTTCTGGATGTAATGGCGAGGGTTCTTGAGGTCTCGATCGACGAACTCGGACCACTCGCGCTGAAGTCTGACAACCCCTGCACCATCAGCAGCACTTGCACGGTCTTTGCGGAGTCTGAGGTCATTGGACACATCGGGGCTGGCATGAGTCCGGAAGACATCGCAGCGGGGATTCACATGTCGATGAGCGCCAAGATTGGGTCACTCGCAAAGCGTGTGGGTGTCGTTGAGCCAGTCTGTGTGACCGGAGGCGTTGCTCTGAATCCTGCGTTTAGGAAACACCTGTCGGATCATCTTGGTGTGACTCTCTGGATGCCCGATTTGCCTCAGTTCACAGGGGCCATTGGCGCTGCGGCGCTGAGCTTCAATGAGGACTGAGTGGGGCTGGTTCTTGGCCCTATACCAACAATAAAAGCCTCTGACTACGAACAAGCAAACGGGTCCGCAATCATCAAGAATATTAACAGATTGCAGGCCCGCGGACTCGAAGGTGATAGAGCTTGGACGTAGTAGTTGGGTTGGCGCTTGTCATGCTCCTCAGTTTGCTCTTCGCAGCAATCCTACTATACATTGGCAGGTCTGTGGCTCCAAGTGCTCGCCGGACCGGCGGAGCTGTAGAATCATATGCCTGCGGAGAGCCTGCCTTCTTGGGAGGGAAGGTTCAGTTCAACCTTGAGCTCTTCAGCTACGCGCTCTATTTCATGCTCTTCGACATTGTCGGATTCATCCTCTTCCTGTCCTGGGGGAACACTGGATTGATTGTGGTCGCCTACTTGGTCATCGCACTAGTGGCCGCCGCATATGTGTCAGTGGCCCCAAGAAATGAGTAGGAGTGTGCAATATGGGATTCCTCCAACGATTGATCAACAAGGCCCGTGTCAAGTCCCCGTACGTCTTCCACTTCAACAGCGGTAGCTGCAATGGGTGTGACATCGAGATAATCGCAGCCCTCATGCCGCGTCTGGACTTGGAGAGGTTTGGTGTGAAGCTTGTGGGGAGCCCGCGGCATGCCGATATCATGCTTTGCACAGGTCCGGTCACTGAGCAGATCAAGCCCCGTCTTCAGAAGATATACGAACAGATGGCAGAACCCAAGTTCGTTGTCGCAGTCGGATCCTGCGCGTGTAGCGGCGGCGTCTTCAGAGGAGGTTACAATGTACTCGGAGGAGTTGACCAGGCAATTCCGGTCACGGCCTACGTACCAGGATGCCCACCTAAGCCATCTGCCATTACATATGGGGCATACAAGTTGCTTGAGGTTCTCTCCGAGCAGCTCGGTGTTTCAGAAATCAAGGAAGCAGAGAAGGCACCTGAGGAGGCTGCAGAGGTATGAGCAGGCCTGCAGAACCAGTCAGCGAGCATCATCCAGCACCTGAAGATGACGCACACAAGAACGAATTCAGGATACTCAAGAGAATCAGAGACGACCTGGGTGATGCAGTCATTGATGAGGGGACTTATGTTCATTCTCAGCCCAGACGCATATTCGTCGAGGTTGTGCCTGATCGGATTAGAGAAGTCATTCAGTATATGCAGGAAACACACGACATGTGGCAGTTCTCGACACTCTCCGGAAGAGACCTCGGCGATGACCTGCAGGCTTGCTACCACTTCGTTCTTAGCAAAGAGAAGATTGCCATCACATTTCGTGTTTCAGTACCTAGGGACAAACCAGTGTATCCCTCTCTTACAACACTGGTGCCAGCGGCGGAGTTTGTCGAGAACGAGCTGAGAGAGCTCTTTGGCATGATTCCTACGGGTCATCCCAACGTACGGCGTGTTGAGCTTCCCGAGAACTGGCCGAAGGATGAGTACCCGATGCGAAAGGACTGGGCAGACCCTCGAGGGCTGATGCAGCGCTCGAAGACTACTGGGGCAAAACCAAAGGAGGAACTCTAGAGTGACTGAACCTGACCGTCGGATTGTGGTGCCCCCACGAGTATCTATTCCCATAGGCCCTCAGCACCCTGCACTGAAAGAGCCAGGCATGTTCAAACTGACCGTCGAAGGCGAGCGGATAGTCGACGCAGAAGTGAACATTGGGTACAACCATCGAGGCATCGAGAAGATTGCCGAAGGCAATACGCATCTTCAGAACTTGTATCTCATGGCTCGAATCTGCGGCATCTGCTCGGCAACGCACAACGGTAATTACGCACAGGCAGTCGAGTATGCAGCGGAGATTGAGATTCCTGAGCGAGCAAGATTCCTCCGGACTCTCGTCTGGGAACTTGAGAGAATACACTCTCACCTTCTCTGGTTGGGTGTCGCCTTCCATGAAGTGGGCTTTGATACTGCATTCATGTACTCATGGCGAGACCGCGAGGTTGTCATGGACATCCTCGAGGATCTCTCAGGGAACCGAGTCAACTACGATTTCAACACCATTGGCGGTGTTCGGCGCGATGTAACCGATGCGCTCATTCACCGAACCCGAAAGGGCCTTGACAAACTGGAAGAGCGCACCCTCTACTATCGGGATGTGGCGATTCAGGAGAAGACTTTCTGGAACAGAGTGGACGGAGTTGGCATTCTAGAAACTGATATCGCAAAGACCCATGGTGCAGTAGGTCCCACGGCAAGAGGAAGCAATGTGCCTGTTGATGTCCGATTCAATGATCCCACTCAAGCATATGTCAATATTGTCGATTCGGGCGATTTCGAAATGGTTCTCTCAGACCGGTGTGATGTGGCAGGTCGGGCCATTGTGAGGGTCCAAGAAACGCTAGAGACAATCAGGATGTGCAGGTGGATGCTGGACAACCTTCCTGATGGTGCCATACGCGAGAGGGTCCGTCCGAGAATCCAGCCAAATGAGATACTGGCAAGGTATGAAGCACCACGCGGGGAGTGCGTGCATTACCTTGTGACTGGCGACGGTGCGGGTGGCGACTCCGACAAGCCCTACAGAATCAAGGTTCGGGCGCCAACTCATGCAAACTGGGTGTCAATGTCCCATTGTCTCCGCGGCAACTACCTTGCCGATGCTCCCATCATTCTTGCAGCCATCGATCCCTGCTTCAGCTGCACCGACAGAGTTGTCATTGTTGATGCTGAAGACTCCTCAATCCAGCTAGTTCCACTTGATGAGATGCGGGTACGAGCCAATCGTTGGCACTCCGAGAACCCAAGGAGAGTCGCGTGAAGTGCAGGCAATCATGGAACTTGTCTTCATAGCCCTAACCCATATCTTCTGGGTTCTGGTCTTCCCTGGCATATTCTTCATCACGTTCTTGGCACTGCTATGGGAGTGGCTTGACCGCAAGTTCTATGCACGACTACAGAACAGGATGGGTCCCCTTCACACAGGTTGGCGTGGGATCCTTCAACCACTCATGGACTTCCTCAAGCTCTTGGGCAAGGAGGACCTCACTCCGTCAAAGGCCGATAGGCGTAGCTTCGCGGCTGTTCCCGTTGTCATGCTCATAATGAGTCTCATGGCATGCATGTTTCTGCCGATTGTGGACATCGACCCGGTTCAAGGGGGTGTTCAAGGCATTCTGAGCTTCGAGGGCGACCTTCTCCTAGTGCTCTTCATTTCTACCATGATGGCCTTCACGATTGTGCTGGCGGGTTACTTCTCATCGAATCCGTTTGGTCAAACCGGAGCAGCACGAACCGGTATGCTGCTCATCAGTTTCGAGATACCGCTTATCCTCTCAGTCATTACCCCCGCTCTCTTGACGGGAAGTCTTAGAATCTCCACTATCTCAAGCAGGTTGGGGACCATATCTCCGTTCTATTCGTGGCTCTTGCTTGTGCCGCTCGTGGTCTTCCTGATCTCGGTTCAGGCGGAACTCGAGAGGATTCCCTTTGATGTCAGCCACGCAGAAACCGAGATAGTACACGGATGGCAGGTGGAGTTCAGCGGTAAGAAGCTTGCAGTCATTCACATGGCCGAGGATATCATGCTAGTGTCGGCTGCCGGTCTTGCAACAACCCTCTTCTTGGGCGGGCCCTACCTGCTGGAGTACATTCCCCTTCCTCTGTTCTCTCAAGACTTCGCGCTTCTTATGGCGACGTCGTGGATTGGCTGGATCTATTACACACTGGTCTTCATCTTCAAGTCTGCACTTGTGATACTGGTGTTGAGCAACATGCGGACTCTGTTTGCACGGTGGCGCATTGATCAAATAGTCAGGGCAGCGTGGAGGTATATTGTGCCGCTATCCTTGGCGTGGTTAGTGGTGATTCAGATTGTCATTGGAGTGGTCTAACATGACGCGACTTGGAAAGATGGAACGGGAACTCCTCAAGAGCGCAAGGTCGAAACAGGCGACAGTCCTCTACCCCTTCACAAAGGAAGGGCTGAACATACCCGAGGGACTCAGAGGGAAGTGGGTGTACAAGCATCCTGATGCCTGTACTGGCTGCAAGATATGCGAGCGTGTCTGTCCAGCTGAAGCGATTGAGATGATAGCATGTCGACCTGATGATGTTCAGACCAAGACCGGTTTCAGACCCATCTGCCACTTCGATAGATGTATTCTCTGCGGCCAATGTGTAGAGAGCTGTCCGCGAAACGTTCTCGAGCTATCAGGCGAGTTTGAGATGGCTTATCTAAGCAGGGAAGACATGATTATGGAATGAGCCTAGACGCCATGACCGCTACTTCTGGGCGGCGAGAGCTGCTTCCCCTGCCTTCATGCCCAGTTCGAGAGCGAGTAGGTTGCTCTTCACAAACCTTGGCCAGCGTTCCTCGATTCTCCTCTTGATACCCTCTCGTGACAGCATGCCTGTGATGGCAGAGAAGGCCCCCAGCATCACAACGTTAGTGGCCTGTTTGTTACCCACTTCTTGATCTGCGATTCTCGTGGCAGGGATTTTGTAGACCCTGACACCCTTTGGCAATTTGCTCTCTATCTCCACGAGGTCCTCATCTATAATCAGGGTGCCATTCTCTTTCAGACCATCGATGTACTCGAGGTAGGCTGCCCTGCTGAGAACGACGAACACGTCGGGAGCTTGGACCTTTGGGTAGTCGATCTCCTCATCCGAGATGACCAACTCGCTCTTGCTGG
>JAEOUG010000031.1 GCA_016839445.1 Candidatus Thorarchaeota archaeon | reverse complement strand
TTCTCTGTCGCTTCGAGACCGTCGGTCGCGTCACTCAGTTCTTCGTAAGCAAGTCCCAACTCGCGGTTGTCCGACTTGATGACCGACCTCACCTCGGAAACGCCCTCATCCAACTGACGCATCTGATTGTTGAGGTCCTGGACTCTCAGTGTTGACTCATAGTAGGATGACTGCGCCTGTTCAGCAGTTTCTTCCAGTCGGATGATCTCAGCTCCGGTGGAGGCAATCTCTACCTCGAGCTCCTTTAGTTCGGACTCCTTCTTGCGAATGAGTTCCTCGTTCTTGCTCATCTCATCCTGTGTGTTCTCAAGATCTTCTGCGAGCATAGTCTTGTCGGAGTTGGCTCTCTCATACTCTCCTTGCGCCCGCTCAAGATCGTTTCGAGCGTGATTCAGCGCTGCTGTCACGATACCGTACTGCTCAGAAACCCTGGCCGAGTCGCCTCCAGTTATCTGATCAATATCCATATCTATCTGCTCGATTTCTTTGTCGGCTGTTTCTGTCCCATTCTCGACCTCGACGAGCTCTTTGACTAGGTTCTCAGCCTCTTCGGCTCGTTCCGCCAGAGTCTGGTTAATCGTATCGACTCTCGAATTCGCCTTGATGATGGTCCAGGCAAGGATGTCAATCCGGTTCTTCTTGATCTGGTCGTTAACGCTCTTGTAACGGAGAGCATCTGAACGTTCTTCTTCCAGCTTCTCCAGTTGTCTTCTCCGTTCCTGCAGTTGCATGTCCACCTTGCCGAGGTTCGTTTCGCTCTCTGCAAGCTTCTTCAGTGCCCTATCCTTCTGTTCATCGTATGCAGAAATCCCTGCAATCTCTTCGATGAGTTTCCTGCGTTCGTTCGGGCTCACTTTGACCATCTGAGCAATCTCGCCTTGGAGGACTAGGTTGTAGCCATTCGGGTCCACACCGATTGCTCCGAGTGTGTCAAGGACTGCATTGCGAGTGACAACCTTCCCATTGATGCGACAGACTGACTTGCCAGAGTCGTCGAGCTCTCTCTCTATGACAACCTTGTCAGCCTCAATCTGGAGTTTCCTGTCGGCGTTGTTGAAGTGGAGCTCTACAGTGGCCGCCTTCGCCTTTGGTGGCATGTTCGGTTTTGGCGGCGAATAGAGCAGATCTGAGAAGACGGTGGCGCGCAGGGTCTTGGCGCTCAACTGCCCGAGCACGAAGAGAATGGCGTCGATCACGTTGGACTTCCCTGACCCATTAGGACCGACAATACATGTGAAGCCATCATTGAGCCGAATGGTAATGGTGTCTCGACCGAACGACTTGAAGCCCTTGCATACAAGCTTCTCTATAAAGACCAAGTCCCATTCCCTTCCGGCATCTTCGTATCAGACTTTGCCCTGGCGTGTCTGCGATTGTGTTATTCGCATGTTACAGAGTCCTAAATACGGTTCGTAAGACTCTGGTAATACTCCAGCTACATCTGGATATGTCCAGTGGCTGCTTGGCCATGAGATAAACTGTTGAAAAGTGTAACTCTGTTGACGCATTTGGCGCCATTATGCCACCATGGAGAGAAGCGCCCGCCGCAGAGCCATTCTGAGCAGTCCCATCGATTCTCGTGCACCTTCTCCAGCTACAGCTGCCATGACCATCTTGACATCGCCGAGGATGAGGATGTATCCGTTGTCAGCCTCAATGCTGACCTCCTTCAGGCCACCCTTGTCCAACCCTGCTGTCAGCTGAGAGGCGTTTCCAGCAATCTTGACAACCAGATTTGCCACATCAGCGTGTTTCACTCCTCCGGAGATTGTGTGGCCGAAGACCACGTTCCCCTTGGCATCGCAGATCACGATACCCTGAAGGTCAGCATTGTCAGCCATCACCCGTGCAACTGTATCCTCAATCTTGGATTGGTCAACCATCTGTTCAAAATCCTCCTAGGAGGTTTCCGATGTCATCTAGGCTGAAAAGGGCTGGGGCTCTTTATATCTTATTCCTTGAGGGTTCTCATTCAGTTGTCCGGTGGATTGGGGCCAAAACAGCGTCGATTACCTTAAAACGCCTCAAGTCAAGTGGGGCCGAATGTTTTGGAGGAGCACATAGTTGCCCATGTTGAGAGCTAGCTCAGAAGCCTTTCCCGCTTCAAAGAAGGTTCTGGGCGAGATTCCGTATGTTCTCCGTGTTGAGTTCGGCCATCTCGCACGAGAGACTACCAAGATAGTTGGGAAGCCCATAGCATGCCACAAGTGTAATGGCTTCCTGATGAACTTGGACCAGATCAAAGAAGACCCGAAGGTCGGCAAACACTTTGTATGCCCCTTCTGTGGCACCCTCAATGTCATTGAGGGAGAGGTTATCCTCGCGGGGGACGACACTGACTTTGTCATCAAACCTCCTGAAGAAACGGGCACAACTGAAGCAGGAACCATGGCCGCTGGCGGGAAGTCGTTCCTGGCACTCATAGATGTGTCTGGCTCCATGGCTGGGGCCAATCTTTCAGCAGTGAAGCGCAGCCTCAATACGTCCATCGAGAGCCTGGCTGCCAATGCCCCTGAGACCATGTTTGGTCTCATAGAGTTCGAGAGCACGGTGGTTGCTAGGGATCTGACAACCGGAGCTCCTGTTGAGCTGCCCAGGGAGTCGTTTCCGAGCTTGGACGACATCATGAAGTCAACAAAGGGTCTTCTGGACAAGATCAAGCTGGTTGATGTTGGCGAGAACGAAGACCGGTTGAAGAAGCATGTTCAGGCTCTACGGGACCAAGGCGGGACTGCATTGGGTCCTGCAGTAGCCATGGCTTACGTCATCGCAAGACATCGAAACGTAGGCCGTGTTGTGCTTCTTACTGACGGCCTGGCCAACGAAGGCATTGGCGCGCTTGAGGGCTATCAGGTGACACCAGCAAACAGCTACTACGAAGACCTTGGAAGGAAGTTCCTTGAGATTGGTGCAGCTGTTGATGTTGTTGGCATCGCCTCTGGCGCTGGAATGGAGCTGAAGACTCTGGGTCTGCTACCAGAGGCAACAGGAGGCCAGATGTACTACGTCACTCCCAATGAGCTTGACAGAAGCCTTGCCGAGCTCTCCGGAGCAACCCTACTTGGTCGTGATGTTGAGGTGAAATTGGTAACTCCACATGGAGTCAAGGTCAAGGATGCCTCGGGAGTATCGCGGGCCGTCGTTGAGGAGATTCGTAAGAACGCGGAGAGCAAGATCGGTGTCGTAGGACAAGACCACGAGCTCTACTTCGAGGTTGAGCCTGAGAAGGAGATTGACGCCGAAGAGGTCCCGATTCAGGTACAGGTCTCGTATACTGACGAGGAAGGTGCCAGACGAGTCCGGGCTGTCACAACCACGCTGAAGGTGACAAAGAAGGAAGAGGACATCATGAAGACTCTGGATCCCACAGTGGGAGCCACCTTTGTCACTCAGAAGGCTGGTGAGGAGTCCTTCCGTGGCGACCGCGCCAAGGGCAAGGAGCGCATTGCTACCTTCAGATCCGCCCTCAAGCAGAAGGCTGGAGCTGCGCCGGCTGCGGTTCAGAACATTCTGAACGAAGCAGACAATGTCCTAGAAGAGGAGGAGAAGGAAATCGCGAGGCAGGAGGAGATGCTCCAGGCTGCACCTGAGGCTGCTCCCTCTGGCGCTGCAGATGAGGCCTTCACTGAAAGCCTCGCCCAGATGAAGCGAACCTCTAAGGCGCTCTTCAAGAAGGACGACGACGAGAAGTAGACCCACACCAACCAATGGAGACCGGCATGCGTCGGTCTCTTCTTATGTTTTCTACCATGGTTTTACCCCCGTAACACAATACCCCATATCTTCAGAATGCGCAAATCAGAATGCGCACTCGCAGCATATCTCCATAAGTCTAAAATAGTCAACTGCTGGGATTGTTGCCTGTGCACAGCTGAAAGCAGCGGAGACACTACAGGTTGATAAGTCAGGAAAAGCTCCAATCGATTCTCTCCCACCTCAAATCGCAGGAGGGAGTCCGGGGAGTCGTCGTGACTAACATGGAGGGTCTGCCACTAAGCAGTGATCTCGACCCCGACACAACTGAGAATGTCGCCGCTATCGTCACCTCTCTCGTCGGTAAGGCACTGGATGCAGTGCGCGAGCTCAGGGAGGGGTCGCTGTCATTCCTGACCCTAGATACCACCAAAGGTCAAATAAACATCGCACCGGATGTAAACGAGGGCCTCATATTGGTCGTCCTCAAGAATAATGAATGAAGAGGTGTAGCAATGAGTGATCCGAAAGCCTTCGATAAGATCCTGACTGAGATCATCCGCCAGGACAAGGGCATCAAGAAGGTAATCCTCGTCGACAAGACAGGCCTTACCATTGCGAATGTGTCCAAGCTATCATACTATCCTGTGGACGTCGACAGCATTGGAGCAATCGCCAGCGCGGTCTTCTGTGCCAGCGAGGAGCAGGGAAAGAACCTCCAGATTGGGGAGCTTGAGATAGTCACCTCGGAGTTCTCAGAGGGCAAGATCTTCGCTTCTGCCTGTGGGAAGGGGGTACTCTGCGTCGTATCAGAAGCAGAGGTCAACATCGGCTTGATTCGTCTTGTGATGAAGAAGCAGGGTGTCCAGCTTGCGGATGAGCTTGACAAGTTCCTTGCCGTTGAGCCGCTCTCTCCGAAGGACAGCGAGCTAGACGAAGAAGACCTCAAGAGTGCCTTAGCTGAGCTCGAGCGAGTGTAGTGGGTCCTACTCTACGAGTCCTGTGAGCCGCTGGGCAAGCGTGCTGCAGTCCATCAATCTACTCAGTACCCTGAATATCATCCCGCTTGCTATCTGGATTCAACCACTGGTCCTCTTCTGGTTCTGTCGTGCGCTTTGAGTAGGGCAGCAGTCTAGTCAGAAGCAGGAAGACAAGAACAGGAATGAACGTCGGGGTTTCGAAATTCAGGAGTCCTATATCCCACGGCGCCGTGATGAGATAGAGCACGCCTCCGAGGTTCTCGTACACCGGAAGATAGATGCTCGCGAGCAAACCCACCACAAGAACACGCAAGAACCTAGTCTTGCCCATATAGAGCCTGTGCACCATGAAGACGAACCGACACATCGGGAGGTATCTCTCAAAGGAGAAGACTCTCGTGATTGTCAGGATGAAGCGGAGAGGTTCAGCCGTTTCCATGCGAATGAGCCACGTAATCGACTTGATCTCGAAGTAATAGGGAGTATGGATGAGCAGAGGGGCTACCAGGACAACGATCACCATGACGAGTGTCACGATATCTCCGGCACCGAATCGCTCCTCTTCTCCTGTTCCAAGTCCATCATCCAAAGAGTTCCCATCCCGCGACGTAACAGGAATCACTGACTCCGAAGATAAAGATAGCCACGGGGCAGACACCGCACCAGTGATTTGTCGGCGCGGCTCTGTGGTGATTGCGAATCGATATAATACACACAAATGTAACTTCAGAGATGTGTTGACTCACTCAAGATGCGGTGTTCCATGCACGAGTCAGACTGAGCGAAGCCCTCGGGCAGCCTTCCTATGCCACAAAGGCTTTTATTCGGCTAGCCGTTGTACGAACCAACTCCCAACGAGGGACCTCTGACTTGGGGTCGCTGGCGTCCAAGTGCGCGGACCCGTCTGATGCAGTGAAAGAATGAGGTGTTGAAAATACGCAAGGATGACAAGGGTCGTATCCATCTGAAACTTGTGTTCTATGGCCCGTCACTTGGTGGTAAGACCACAGCCCTTCGATGGCTCTACGGGAAAGTAGAGGGCCTCCAGAAGGGAGAATTCACTGCAATCGAAGATGAAACCAACCGTACGCTATTCTTTGACTATGTACCGATGTCTGCTGGTGGCCGTGTGCTCTTTGACGTCTTCACGGTTGCCGGTCAGAAGCGACACCGACACCAGAGGAAGGTTGTGCTTCAGGGAACCGATGGGATTCTCTTCGTGGCTGATTCCTCTCCAGATCAGCGTGACGAGAACACCGAGAGCTTCGAGGAGCTGAAGATGTTTCTCGGAGATGAGCTTGGTCGGTCGATTCCCATTGTCGTGATGTTGAACAAGCGAGACCTCCCCAACCGAATGTCTAGAGATGAGATGCTCGATCTTCTTGGCTTGGGTGGCAATGTCCCGATATACGAGACTATTGCAGTCCAAGGCGTAGGAGTTAAGAGAGCATTCCAGGCAATCGCACGAGAGGTCATATTGAAAAGGATGTACAAGTGATTAAGACAGGTGAGCCCAAATGGGAGAGTCCCGCGAAAATACACTCGAAGGTGTCCTTAACGAGCTGCAGGGGAGTATACCCGAGATAGAGGCATGTGCTATAGTCAGCGTCGAAGGGCTCCCAATAGTCTCTGCACTTCCTACTGATGTAGATGAAGCCAAGGTCGCAGCGATGACTGCTGCAATGCTCACGCTGGGGGAGAAGGCCGCAATTGAACTTGGCAAGGGTAACCTTGAGCAAGTGAACATCAAGGGCGTCGACGGCTGGCTCCTTGTCGTTCAGGCTGGAATGAACGCTTGTCTGACAGTATCCACAACTGCCAACGCAAAACTCGGTCTGATCTTCCTGGACATGAAGCGAGCAGCCGAGAAGATTGCAGGCATGATCTAGTGCAACCACTGGTGTAACATCAACTCTATTAGGGAACCGAATCGAAGCTCCAGTAGAGTCGAGTGTGTACGAAAGTGAACCTGACCGGGCCAGTCTACCGTCTGTACGAGTACTTCCTTTACAGGCAATTAGACAAGGAGAAAGCTCCTCGCCACGTGGGCATAATCCTTGATGGCACTCGACGGTATGCTAGGAAGCATGGTCTTGAGGTTCCGTGGTTTGGGCATCATAAGGGCGCGGCCAAGGTAATGGAGGTCCTCCGAATACTCTGGGAGGCTGGGGTGAAGGTATGCACCCTCTACGCATTCTCAATAGAGAACTTCGAGCGGTCGGAGGATGAGGTCCACGAGATAATGGCATTGGCAAAGGAGAAGTTCTCTGAGGTTGTCGGTAATCCCGACGTCCACAAGCACCGAGTTCGAATCAGTGCCATTGGCAGAGTAGACTTGCTCCCTGAGGAAGTCCAGAGCGCCATCAAGGCGGCTGAGGAGGAAACCGCGCATTACCAGGATCATGTTCTGAATGTCGCCATTGGCTACTCCGGCAGGGCCGAGCTCGTCGATGCAGTCAGAGCTATTGGGGAGAAGATTGAGTCCGGCAAGCTTGATCCCTCAGGGATTGACGAAGAAGTCATAGAGAGCCATCTCTACACCAACGGGGTTCCCGATCCTGACCTAATCATCAGAACATCTGG
>JAEOUG010000030.1 GCA_016839445.1 Candidatus Thorarchaeota archaeon | reverse complement strand
CTATGGGGTTGGTGTCAAAGACGAGCTTGCCTTTGAACATCGGCACCTCCTCTGTGAATCTCCCTGTGTTGTCGACTGGGGCTAGAACCGGTACGTCAAACTCTCTTCCGACGTTGAAGTCGTCTGGGCCAAATCCTGGTGCTGTGTGAACCAGTCCAGTTCCGTCTTCGACAGTCACGTGAGTGCCTGTGACAACAGCGTGCATGTACTTCTCGTCATGCTCTTGATGGAAGGGAACCTCTTCTTTGAAGGGATGCACGTACTTCCATCCGAGCATCTTCTTGCCCTTCATCTTCTCTAGGACGCTGAACTTCTCGGCGCCCGCCTTCTCCATGACCACTTCGACAAGGTCCTCTACCACCCACCAGAACTCGCCATTCACTTCCACCTTGACGTAGGTGTAGTCAGGGTGAACTGAAACCATCTCATTGGATATGAGAGTGAATGGTGTTGTCGTCCATATGACTAGGAATTCATTCTCCTTGTCGGCTAGCTGGAATTTGACGTAGATGGACGGGTCCTCCTTGTTGAGGTAGCCCTGTGAGACCTCATGACCTGAGAGTGCTGTGACACACCTCGGGCATATCGGGTTGACTCGGTATCCCCTTGTCAGTAACCCCTTCTCGCTGGCCATCTTCAGGAAGTGCCAGACATGCTCTATGTAGTCGTCGCGCCTTGTCTGATAGGCGTTGGGATAGTCCAGCCATAGGCCCAAACGTACCGAGTCTCGCACCCATCCATCAAGATAGTAGTCGACGAGATCCTTGCACTTCTGGACAAAGACATCCATGCCCAGATCGGATTGGATGAGCCCCTTCTCTTCTATGCCCTCTTTCCTCTCAACCTCTAGCTCTACGGGAAGACCTTGCATGTCCCAACCACCGCGGCGCCACACATTGAAGCCCCGCATGGTCATGTATCGGAGTTCTGCGTCTTTCATGGCTCGCCCTCGGGCGTGACCCACATGCATGAAGCCGTTCGTTGTTGGGGGCCCTTCAAGGAAGTTCCACGCCGGACCTGACTCTCTAAGATTCACTGTCTTCTGGTAGATGTCTTCTCTCTCCCAGAAATCCAACACATGCTTCTCTACTTCGAGTGGATCGTATCGCTTCGCCAAGGGACTCATTGAGATGTCCTCTCCTCTTGTGAAAGATTGTAGTGTGCAGAAAAGGGTGGTAGTTTCTGGCGGTCAGATAAGAGCGCGAGATGGACTCGACTAGGGGGGCTTTCCGTTGACCTAGTTGATTTGGCAATCCATCCTGTCATCTCACCTGTCCGGCTCTCTGCTCTCTCACTTTCGCCTCCGTTAAAAGTCTTAGGCTAAGCCGAGCTGACCACTGTCCGCGTGTCGGAGGAGGTCCAATGAAGATTTAACTATCATGACCGGCCACCTTGTCCCCGTGGTGTGTTGATTGAGTTCTCTTGAGGAAAGGACACTTGACAAGCTAGCTGACATGGTGATTAACGTCCTGTGGCAGAAGCCGCTGGAGGTCTGGTCTGCTATTCGGAACAAGATGGAAACTGAGGGCAAGGATGCCGTGAAGGCCGCCTTCGAAGGCGCCGCGAACAGGTTCATGTCAGGGCCCTTCGAGCCTCATCTAGAAGTACGCTGGGGGATGAACCTCTGCGTACACTGCAACGATGACAACGTAGAGAAGAATGGGATCGCCTATGTCCAACCGAACGGAGATGGATTGGAGTTCAATCAGTGTTTGAACTGCAGGATTGGGATTCTTTACCAGCTCGAGACCGCCACTGCACGAATGGACTCATACAACATAGCACTTGGAGCGCCAGGTGAATTCGGCGGAGTTTCAGTCTATTGGAATGCCATTGTACCAGAAGGACTCAGGAAGTTCACTCCCACCTACGAGTTGATACGAGATGGTCAATGGTTGGGTACTATCAGCTTCAATGAGGACATGAGCATGCGATTCCTTCCTTTTGAGGCGATGACTGCTGCAACTCCTCGCGATGCTGACGACGTCTGGACCGCCGATATACCCACAGACATCAAACGGGCCATGGACGCCTTTGTGTCCTCATCTCGCTACCAAATAGAGGCAGCGCTCGCATTGAAGTGATTGACATGCCAGAGAAGCTCGTGCGGGATAGGATTCCTGAGATCATCAGGGGTAAGGGCGAGGAGCCCTCTGTACGCACCGCAAGCGGGGAAGAGCTTGACCTGCTTCTCAGGCAGAAGATAGTGGAGGAGTCAGAAGAGCTCCTTGAGTCAGGTGACTATGAGGAGATTGTGGATATTCTTGAAGCGATTGATGCCCTCATAGACCTCAGGAAGGCTGACCGGGGGCTCCTTGATCTCCAGCGTGAAACCAAGCGTCATTACCGCGGCGGTTTTGAGAAAGGCTTCGTGCTCTCAGAGGATGATTAACACCCACTCAACATACTCTGAAACATTTGATTAAACTTATATTCGCCAGTCGCAGCCAAACGCTCAGAATACCACCCCGTTCAGTGGTGGTCTTGTTCATTTACGATGGAAGGTATGTAGAATGGCTGCTGATGATGTCAAGCCGGTACCTGAGAAGGAAGTCGCCCATGAGGATGGCGGGCCTCTCGCAAGGTATCATGTAGAGAAGCACGATGTAAGGCAACTACCGTACGTGACACAGTCGATCTGTCCCGAATGCTTCCTCTCTGAAGATGAGGTGCATGTCATAGATGCGACCCTCTATGAAGAGGATGGGAAGGTCATGTACAAGAAGACCTGCGAGAAGCATGGAGAATTCGTTGATGTCTACTGGGGTGACGTTGACATGTTCATGAAGGCTCAAGGTTGGTGGTACAAGACAGTCGGACTGGACAATCCTCGCACCGAGACTGTGAAGGGCTGTCCCGAGGACTGTGGTCAGTGCCCGGAGCACAAATCTCACACTGCTCTTGCCCTGCTCGATGTCACAAACCGGTGCAATCTCCGCTGTCCAATCTGCTTTGCAGTGGCAGCAGAGGGCGGATCAGTTTACGAACCTGATCCTGAACAGGTCCTTGAGATGATGAGGAATCTTCGAAGCAATCTACCCGTGCCAGCGCCTGCGATTCAGTTTGCGGGCGGCGAACCGACAGTCAGCAAGCATCTGCCACAGTACATCAAGTGGGCGAAGCAGCTCGGCTTCAAACATGTCCAGATTGCCAGTAACGTGATCCGGATTGGCAAGAGCAAGGACTACCTGCAGGAGCTAAGAGATGCAGGCCTCTCAACAATCTATATGCAGTTTGATGGAGTCACAGAGGGTCCCTACCTTGCTGCTCGAGGCACAAACCTGCTGCCACTGAAGAAGCAAGCTATACAGCATGCACGAGAAGTGGGCATGGAGTCCCTGGTTCTCGTTCCCACAGTTGTCAGAGGTGTCAATGATGATCAGCTAGGTGCAATCATCGAGTACGCTGTTGAGAATCGTGACGTTGTCCGATGCGTGAACTTCCAGCCAGTCAGCATCACAGGCAGGATTGACCACGACGCTCGCAACGAGATGAGAATCACCATTCCTGACTGTATTCACATGATAGAAGAACAGACTGGAGGAAGGATTCCTGCTACTGAGTGGTATCCGGTACCCTCAATGATGCCAGTCGGCCGTGCCCTTGGTCTAATGAAGGGTGGTCCAGAGCTGGAGCTCAGTTCACACTTCGCTTGTGGAATGTCTACCTTCATCTACATTGAGGATGACGGAAGCTACCGGCCCATCACAGACCTCATTGACGTTGACAAGTTCCTCGTACTCCTTGAGGAGATTGCCAATCTCTTCGCTGATGAGAAGCGCGGTGCTAGTGCTCAGGCCAAGCTCAAGCTGGCCGCAGGAGTCCGTCACATCAAGAAGAAGGGTCTCATCAAGGACCTCTTGAGTGCCTTCCTGAACCGCGGTGACTACGAGTCTCTTGCCAAGTTCATGCGCCGAGTCATCATGATTGGTATGATGCACTTCCAGGACCCCTACAACTTCGATCTTGAGAGGGTCCAACACTGCGACATCAACTACGCAGTCCCTGATGGCCGCATCATTCCGT